>JANPGL010000606.1:0-1538 GCA_031423915.1 Actinomycetes bacterium
GGCTGCCGCGGCTGCCAACGTGGCCTACGTCGCGCTGTTCATCGCCATCGGCTGCATCACGCGCCGCACCGCGGTGTGGTCGCTGGCCGTCGTGTTCTTGCTGGAACGGTTGCTCGGTGCGGCCCTCACGGGCATCGCCCAGCTGTCGCCCACGTGGGAGTCGCGCGCCGTCTTTGTGAGATACCTCGACGACCCGCCCACCCGGCTGGTGCGCGAGGGCATCCCCCAGGGCGGCAGCGCCATCGTCCGGCTGCTGCTCGTCACGGCCGTCACCCTGGGCGTCGCCTGGTGGCGCATGGGGCGCCTGCGCCTGTCGGGCGCGTCGGACTGACGATCGGCGGCCGGGGCCCGCGCGTGGTTCCCGGGCTAGCGACGCACCAGGCGGGACCGGACGCCGTGCACGACCCTGTGCACGACCCGACCCGCCATGGCGCGCTCCGACGGCGATGGGACGCGCAGCGCGATCACCCCAGCGCCGTAGATGGCGAGCCCGGCGGCCCCGGCGCCGAGGGCGGAACGCTCGCGCAGCGGCCAGCCGGCAGCCAGCTGGGCGGAGCCGGCCACCAGGCACAGCCCGGTTCGGCGGATGCGACGCGCCGTGAACAGGTGCCGGCCGAGCACGGCGAATGCGACGACGACCATGAGCGACTCGACGATCACGTAGGACACGGCACCAGCGATGGCGCCGTTGTCGAAACGCCGCTCGGTCCACGGAACGAGCACCAGATCCAGCGGGATCGTGGCGACGATGGCCACGCCCATCACCACGTTCCACAGCCGCTGCCGGCCGCAGGCCGCGGCATAGCTGCCGAACAGGATCGACAGGGCCGTGAAGATCAGCACGACGCCGTACACCGCCAGCACCGGGGTGGCCCCGCTGAACTTCGAGCCGTACAGGGACCTGGTGATGGCCGGCGCGGTGACGACGATGGAGAGGCCGAGGGGGAGCGTGGCGAGCAGGAGCACGTCGAAGGACTGACCGAGCAGGTGCCGGGCGGCCGCCTCGTCGCGGGCGTGCTCGCGCGCGAACGCCGGCAGCAGCGACGCCATCAGGATGTTCGGCAGGAACAGCAGGGTGGAGAACACGCCGTCGGCGGCGCCGTACCAGCCGAGCTGCCGCTGCTCGACGAGGAGCGATATCACGACCGCGTCGACCTGTTGGTAGAGCACGAGCGTCAACCCGGCGACGAAGAACGGCGAGGCGCGGCGGATCACGACCATCGTCGACGCCCGCGTCGCCGAGAAGTCGAGCGGTGCGGCGCGACGGAGCGCCGGGAACAGCATCGACCCGCGCACCGTCGCCATCACCATGGCGGAGGCGGCGACCAGGAACACGTTGTGCGTCAACGCGAGCAGACCGAGTGCCGTCGCCGTCGACGCCAGCTTGCCCACCACGTCGGCTCGGCCCACGTCGGCCATCCGTTCGAGGCCGACCAACCCCGAGCCGGCGATGTCGGCGACGGTGCCCAGCGCGGTCGTCACGCCGGCGATCGCCACCATCGTGACGACTTCCGAGCGGTAGCCGGCGAGCTCGAGCG
>JANPGL010000607.1:0-9624 GCA_031423915.1 Actinomycetes bacterium
CGGCAACATGGAGATGCTCGCCGCCTACGGCACCGAGGAGCAGAAGCGCCGGTGGCTCAAGCCGCTCCTCGACCAGGAGATGTTCTCGGCCTACTCGATGACCGAGCCCCAGGGCGGCTCCGACCCGAACCTGTTCAAGACCAACGCGGTGCGCGACGGCGACGAGTGGGTCATCAACGGCGAGAAGTGGTTCACCTCGGCCGGGCGGGTCGCCGACCTGCTCTTCGTGATGTGCACCAACGGCATGTACGTGGTGCCGCGCACGACCCCGGGCGTCGAGATCATGCCCGAGCCCCGCAACCACAACCACATCGTCTACACCGACGTGCGCGTGCCGCTCGACCACCTGCTCGGCCCCGAGGACGGCGCCAAGGTCCTGGCCCAGCGCCGCCTCGGCGGGGGCCGCATCCACCACGCCATGCGCACCATCGCCCAGTGCCAGCTCGCGTTCGACATGATGTGCGAGCGGGCGCTGACGCGCGAGTCGCACGGCAAGATGATCGCCGAGCACCAGATGGTGCAGGACAAGATCGCCGAGTCGTACGTGAAGCTGCGGATGCTCCGCCTGCTCGTGCTCGAGGCGGCGTGGAAGATCGACCGCTCGTCCACGCAGGAGGCGCGCACCGACATCGCGGCGGTGAAGTTCACCATGGCGCGCGTGCTGCGCGAGATCTCGTTCGACGCCCTGCACATCCACGGCTCGCTCGGCACGACCGACCTGACGCCGCTGCAGGACAAGTACGCCTCGGCGCCCCACATGGGCCTGGCCGACGGGCCCGACGAGGTCCACAAGGCCACGGTGGCCCGGCGCGTCCTCAAGTCGTATCGGCCCCACGACGGCAACTTTCCGCGCCAGTTCCGGCCGTACCTGCAGGCGGCGGCCAGGGAGAAGATGCAACCGGTGCTCGACGCCGACCCCGACCTGGCGAAGGCCGCCGAGAGCTACCGCAAGTACCTCGAACGTCGCCGCTGACGGTTCGGATCGGCCGACCCAGTCGGCCATCTGCGATCATGACGACACCGGGCGGCGCCATCGGCGCGCTGCCATCGACCGGTATCGACATCCCTGGGGGAATCCACGATGAGCATGCTCGGCACCAATGTGCTCCGGACCGAGGACCCGGCGCTGCTGACCGTCGGCGGGAAGTACGTCGACGACCTGGCGTTCGACGGCGCCCTGCACGTCGTGTTCGTGCGCTCGACCGTGGCGCACGGCGAGATCGTGTCGATCGACTCGGTGGAGGCCGCCGCCATGCCCGGCGTCGTCGGGGTGTTCACCGCGACTGACCTCGGGCTGGTGGCGACCCCGCCCGGCATGCCGATGTTCAACGCGGCGATGACGCGCACACGACTGGCGAGCGGGCGCGTCCGATTCGTCGGCGAGCCCGTGGCGGTGGTCGTCGCCGCCACGCGCACCGAGGCCGCCGACGCGGCGGAGACCGTCGTCGTCGACATCGATCCGTTGCCCGCTGTCGTCTCGGTGCACGACGCGCTCACCGACGAGACACTGCTGTTCCCCGAGGCCGGCACGAACAAGGTGTTCGCCATCCCCGGCTCGGGCGCCGACGTGTTCGCCGGGTGCGAGGTCACCGTCGAGCTGTCGTTCCGCAACCACCGGTTGGCGCCCTGCCCGCTGGAGCCCCGCGCCGCGGTGGCCGAGTGGTCCACGGTCGACGGGGTCGAGCACCTGACGCAGTGGTCGGAGAACCAAGGTGCCCACGGCACCCGCGACGGGCTGGCCGCAGCCCTCGGCCTGGACAAGGCCCAGGTCCGCGTCATCACGCCCGACGTGGGCGGCGGCTTCGGCGCCAAGAACGGCACGTACCCCGAGGACATCGTGGTGGCCATGCTTGCCCGCCGCCTCGGCCGCACCGTCCGGTGGGTGGAGAGCCGCTCGGAGAGCATGCTCGGCCTCGTGCACGGCCGCGCCCAGGAGATCACCGCCACCATCGGCGGCACGCGCGACGGGCGCGTCACCGGCTTTCGCTCGCACGTCATCCAGGACGGCGGCGCCTACCCCGAGGTCGGCTCCATCCTGCCGATCTTCGCCCGCAACCTGGCCACCGGCCCGTACGACATCGCCAACGCCGACGTGTCGACGGTGTCGGTCGTGACGAACACGGTGCCTGTCGGCGCCTACCGCGGCGCCGGTCGGCCGGAGGCCGCCCAGATCATCGAGCGGATGCTCGACGCCTACGCCGCCGAGATCGGCATGGACCCGTCCGACGTGCGGCGGAAGAACTACGTGGCGCCCGGGGCTTTCCCGTACACCAACGCCATGGGCACCACCCTCGACTCGGGCAACTACGCCGGCGCCCTCGACGAGGTGCTCGCCCAGGTCGACTACGCCGGCCTGCGCGCCGAGCAGGCCCGCCGACGCGAGGACCCGAGCGCCAAGCTGCTCGGCCTCGGCTGGGCGTCGTACATCGAGATCACCAACCCGGTGGCGTCGCCCGACTTCGGCTCGATCGAGGTCCGCCCCGACGGCTCCGCCCTGGTGCTCACCGGCGTGTCGCCGCACGGCCAGGGCCACTACACGGTGTTCGCCCAGATCGCAGCGAGCGTCACGGGCATCCCGTTCGAGCGCATCGAGGTGCGCCACGGCGACACCGACCTGGTGGCCCGCGGCGGTGGCACAGGCGGGTCCCGCTCGCTCCAGATCGGCGGCTCCGCCGTGAAGATGGCGAGCGAGTCGCTCATCGACCAGGCCAAGCGCATCGCCGCCGACCTGTTCGAAGCCAGCGTCGACGACGTCGTCCTCGATGCCGCCACGGGGCAGTTCTCGGTCGCCGGCACACCCACCGTGGCGCGCTCCTGGTCGGAGGTCGCCGCCGCTGCGGTGGAGGGCAGCCCCGAGCCGTTCCGCGCCGAGGCCGACTTCCAGCCGACCGGCTCGGCGTTCCCGTTCGGCACCCACCTCGCCGTGGTCGAGGTCGACCGGGAGACCGGCCGCGTCACGGTGCTACGCCACATCACGTGCGACGACTGCGGTGTGATGGTGAACCCGATGCTCGTGGCCGGCCAGGTCCACGGCGGTGTCGCCTCGGGCATCGCCCAGGCGCTCATGGAGGAGTTCGTCTACGACGAGGACGGCAACCCGCGCACCGGCAACTTCATGGACTACGCGCTGGTGTCGGCCGCCGAGCTGCCCAGCTTCGAACGTCGGCCCCAGGAGACCGCGTCGCCGCTGAACCCGTTGGGGGCCAAGGGCATCGGCGAGTCGGGCACCATCGGTTCCACGCCGGCGGTGCAGAACGCCGTGGTCGACGCCCTGGCGCACCTGGGCGTGCGCCACGTCGACATCCCCACCACCGCCGAGCGCGTGTGGCGGGTCATGGCCGCCGCCGGGGGCTGAGCTCAACTCCCTGGATGATCGATCCGGTCACGTGCCGGATGTCAGCGCCGGCTCGTCGGCGGCGACGTCGGGCCTGGACGGCGCACCGTTGGCCGTGGTGACCCCACCGAGCAGGTGCCGCACGGCGGCGATGCCGGCGCCGGCGTTGCCGATCAGGCTCGACAGCGCCTCGGTCACACCGTCGGCGCCGTTCAGCACGGTCATGTTGTTGATGCCGTGGAAGGCGCCGGCCGCGGCGCTGACGATGGCCGGGTAGTTCTCGGCCAGCTGCTGGCCGATGACGGCATCCTGGTTCTCGGCCAGCGCCTGCGCGCGCGCCTCGATGGCGCGGGCCTCGGCGAGGCCCTTCGCCTGGATGGCCTCACCCTCGGCCAACCCGCGCGCCTTGGTCGCCGACGCTTCGGCGAGTCCGACTCGTTCCGTGGCCAACGCTTCGGCGTTGGCGGTCACCGAGCGGCGCTCGGCCTCCGCACCGGCAGTGAGCCGGACCTTCTCGGCGTCCGCGGCGGCGGCGAGCTTGACGCGCTGCGCCTCGGCCTCGGCCTCGAGCTCCACCGTCTGCTTGCGCGCCTGGGCCGCCGCGATGTCGGCGTCGCGCTTGGCGGTGGCGATCGTGACGGTCTGGTAGGCCTGAGCGTCGGCAGGTTTGCGCACGGTCGCCTGCAGCTGCTTCTCGGCCAGGTCGGCCTCCAACTCGGCGGCGCGCGTCTGCTGCACCACCACGTTCTGACGCGCCGCCGCTTCCGCCAACGGGCCCGATTGCTGGGCTTCGGCCGTGGCCTTGTCGACATCGGCCTGGAACGCCGCCTGCTTGATCTGGGCGTCACGGCGCGCCTGCGCCTTGAGCGCTTCGGCCTCCTGCTCCCGTTGCGTGGCCTCACGATCGGCGTCGGCCTGGGCGATGCGCGCCTGGCTCGCCACCACGGCAGCGTGGGGCCGGGCCAGGTTCTGGATGTACCCGGTGGGATCCTCGATCTCGTGGATCTGCAGCGAATCGATGATCAGCCCGAGCTTCTCGAGCTCGCTGGCCGACGAGTCGCGCGTCTCGGAGGTGAGCCGGGCACGGTCGCGGATCATCTCCTCCACCGTGAGGCCACCCACGATGCTGCGCAGATGGCCGGCGAAGACGTTGTGCACCCGCGTCTCCATCTGACCCTCTTGGTCGAGGAAGCGACGGGCGCCGTTGGCGATCGAGGTGTGGTCGTCGCCGACCTTGAAGATGACCACGCCGCGAACGCCCACCGGGATGCCCTGGCTGGTCACGCACTCGACCTGCAGCTCGGCCTCCTTCAGGTCGAGGTTCAGCCGGCGCACGACCTGGACGCCCGGCACGACGAGCACGCCCCGGCCGACCACGATGCGGAACCCGAAATCGGGCCCACCGGTGCTGCTCTGATGGTGACGGCCCGATACCAGCAGCGCCTGGTTCGGCTCGGGCACCTTCCACATGGCGCGGAAGAACACCACGACGACCGCGACGAGCGCCAGGGCGCCGCCGGCCACGACCACACCAAGGGTGGCCGCGTTCGACATTGCGAAGATGGTCAGGTTCATTCCGTGCTCCAGTGGCTTCAGGTACGCCGCGGCGCGGCTACATGGGTGTGACGACGACCGTGCGGGGCGGCGAGTACTCGACGACCACGATGCGCGTGCCCGAGGCGATCGGAGCGTCCGGATCAGCCGGCAGGGCGTAGTACGCCTGCCCGTCGATCATTACCTCACCGCGCCGGGACCCGCCGGCCGGCACCGTGTCGGAGACCCGACCGATCTTGCCCGTCAGATCGTCTCTCACGTGCGCAGCGTACGAGCGGCCCGATCGGTGCGTCATTGACCGCGGGTGATCCTTGCGGGTTTCTAGCGGCCGCAGTCCGGGGTGCCAGCCGCGCCGGCCCCGCCGCCGACGGGCGGCCCCCCGCTCGGTCATACGAAGCCGGGCGATGACGTGGGGCCCCAGAAGCGGGAACTTCGCCCTGCATCACTCAGAGGCGACGCTGGGAATCGAACCCAGGTAGAGGGCTTTGCAGGCACCTCTCCCACCAAACAAAGGACCAGGTCACGAGGCCTGTATCCATCCCAGGAGACAGGGCATGGACACCGCTGGGACACGTCCCGGAGGGCAACCACGGTCACTCCGGACCCGACACCCTCCGACGTGGGGCGACCGTCAGCGAGCTTGGCCTGAGCGTCGGGGACAACACGCAGACCACGGCGCCGCGCCAGAGGGGTACGGCGACTGCGCAGCCCTCGCGCGAAGTGACGAGGTGCCATCGCCGCATCTCGCACCGACGCCTGCGCCTCGACGGGTCACCTGCGTCGCATGGCGCCCTCGGCGACGCTGAGGTCGGCCATCGCGTGGAGCTGCTCGTCGGTCGCCTCCTCGACGGCGATCAGGCCGTCGTCGGCACGCGTGGAGGAGCGGATCAGCTCGTCCAGCTTGCGTTGCATCGCCGATGTCTGGCGCTCGCTGGTGTGCTGGATCACGAATACCATCACGAACGTCACGGAGGCGGTCCAGCCATAGAGGACGGTAGACCACCAGCCCGGAAAGCCCGCGACACCACCGATGCCTAACCACAGGATCACGAGCGTGGCAGCCGTGAAACCGGCGGCCGAATGGGCAGCAGCTTCGCCGAGCGAGTGCAGCAGGCGACTCGTCCAGTGTCGTTTGCCCGAGCCCGACGCGTGCGATGTGGCCACTGACGAGCCGGGCAGGGCGCGGCTCAGTCGACGGAGCTTCGGTGGTTCGCTACCGGTGTCACTCAGTTGGCACCCCTTTCCCATCGGTCGTAGGTGGAACCGCCGACCCGACGGCACGGGCCGCGGCGCCCGAACCTAGTCCTGGCCGCCGCTGCTCTCGATGGCTTCGAGCCCTACGGCCTGGCGGAGCTGGCCGATGTCGCAGCGAAGGTTGTCGTCGTCGCGTGCGGCGATGTGCTCCATCAGGTCGGCCATGCCTTCGGCGATTGCGTTGAGCTTGTGTTGGAGCGCCTGGTCGCTGCGCGTCTGGCTGTACTGAAGGAGTGCGACCATGAGAAACGTGATGATGGTCGTCGTCGTGTTGATCTCGAGCTGGTACTGCCCGTCGAGGAATGCCGAGAAGCTACCCTTCGCGAGAATCACGACGATTCCCTGGATGAGCCAGACGATCACCAGCAGCAGGCAGAACGCGAAGAACGGCGCTCGGCTGGCCACGTCGGCCGTTTGACCTGCGAAGCGATCAAAGAAGCCCACCCTGCTGGAGACGTCGCTCGGCATCAGGGCGCGCACTCGTTCGGAATGCTTCCGAGGTGGGTCACTCACGGGGTCGGATGTCATGAGCGTACGGTCCGGGTCGGGCGACGGCGCCGAGGATCAGCTACGGGTCGCCTGCCGGCGGGCTACCGCGCCGGACTTCGCTGGCGCGATCTTGCCGCGTGCCTTCTTCGTGACCGCCTTCGCGGCCTTGGCCGGGTGCGAAACCTCGGTGGCCCGGCGGCGCTCGAGGGCGGACCCCGTCATCGACCGCTTCGGCTTCTGGGCGCCGATGATCCGCGCCACGACGTCCTGCACAGCCGCGACACCGCCCTGCGCGATGCCACCGAGGTTGTCGCTCACACGATCGACCACGCCGGCGATGGCCCCGACAACCGCATTGGCCGGCGGCGAGTCGGGCGCTCGCGGGTGCGGACGCGTCGGCGCCATCACCTTCGCTTCGGTCAAGGCGGCGCCGAGGTCACTGAGCGCGCTGCGGCCAAGGCTGGCCCGTACCAACGGGAAGAACTCGGCCTCCTCCTCCTTCACGTGGTGGCGGACACTCTCGATGAGCACGGTCGCCTTGGCCGTGAACCGCTCGTGTGCAGGATCGAGATCGACCAGCTCGGACAGGAGCCATTTGACAACATGGTGCTCCTCGAGGCTCTCGAGCGCAACGGACTCGGCCCCAGAGACGGTCGCCCGTGCCACCGGATAGAAGACCTGCTCCTCGATGGCCGCGTGGACGGAGAGCTCCTCGATGATGCGATCCACGATCTGCCGCTTCTCGACATAGGCCCGCTCACCGGCCTTCTCGAAGCGCTTGAAGAGCTGCTCCACCGTCTTGTGGTCGTCGCGAAGAAGGGTGATTGCGTCCATGACCGCGCCAATACCCACGCCGGGCACGATCCAACCTCATCTCGCGGCCCGACAGGATCAACCCCGACGCCGGTGGGGCGGCGCCCGCGAGGGCCTCGAGGAGACCTTGACGACATCCGGATCTGCGTCACCGACACCGTCGCCAATAGGCGGGCGACTGCGAGCCGATGCAATCGACCGTCGACATCGTGCCCGCTCACGCCCGGAACGTGAACGTGGGGCGCAACGGCGACATGCACCTGTTCCGCGATGGGCTGCCGCCGGACTCGTCGCCGCCGAACCCCATTACCGGCGCGGAAGTGGGCGGCCCGTGCGATGTGCATGATGGCGCGGGCAGGCCCGCTCTCAGGCTTCAGAGCCGTCCATTTCATCGTCTCGACGATGCGCGCCCGGCCACCGACCCGCCCGGGCAGTCGACCGGTGGGTCCACGTCTCGAGTCCCGTCGCTGGCCAGTTGTCGGCGGTGGAAGTCGACGTGGCGCTTGGTGGACCGCGCGGTAGAGAGCCGATGGGTGGCGTCGCGGCCACAGGTGCGGCGGTCCAGGCCGGCGAAGTGGTGAGCCGCTTCGCCATGTCGACCTCATCGGCGCAGATGAAGCCGGTGATGCCGTGGTCGACGATCTCGGGCGCGGTACCCGATGCGACGCGAAGGTCGCCTCCGAGCTCGACGGCCTCAGATCGTTCAGCTCGGCATCGACCGCAACGGCCACGGTGAGTACGACTTCTCCCCCGGAGTCAGCGAACTGGATCCGGCCCGGCCCCAGGAAGGCGAGCATCGCAAAGTCGCCGGGATCCGACGTAACGACACGTTGGGCGACTCGACCGGCACACACCACGACATGGGCGTCGACCTCGTCGGAAGTACCAGCCGCGGCGAGCAACCGTCCGACGTCCACCGAGTCGACACGGTCGAGCGGAACGACGTCACTTGTCGGTTGGCGGATCAGCCGGGCGAGTCGTGCTTGTCGTTCGGGCCGACGGATCGCCTGCGCCAACGCCGACGCGGGGATCGTCACTCGACTGTTCGTCTCGACGGCTCGGGCCAGCAGCACGATCACCCGGCGGTCGTCGCGGTCGAGACCGATGAGCCCGCCGCCGTCAAGGGTCACGCCAGCCATCAGGCGGCAGACCGGCCTCGACGCTTGGGAAGCCCTAGCGGCGCGTGGCCCAGGCCTGCTCGTCGGCGGACATCGGGCCCCCGGGTCTCGTCGAGGGCACGAGCGAGCATCGCTCCCCATCCAGGGACATCGCGAGTGCGACACCGACAGCATGCTGGACGAAGCCGGACACTGACGCGGCGCGGCCGGCCTCGACCAGGTTGCGGATCTGAAGGAGTCGCGCAGATCAGGTGGCTGCTCGCGATCCCTCGATCGACGAGCACCCGCGTGCGGGATGATCAGCCGATCCGCACGAGCGTCGAGCGGTTCCCCGAGCCGGGAACGAACAGATCGCTCAGGCCGCCGATCCGCTGAAGAAAGCCGGGTCCGCATTGATCCTATCCGCTGCCGCGTCTGCCGTGGCCACGTCGAGTGCGCCGTTAACCCAGGTGACCTGACCGAAGGGGCCACGGCGCGTAAACCGCGAGTCCCCCGGACCGGCCATCGCCGTGGCGTGAGATCTCCGTGCTCATTGGCCCGTGCGGAGACCTCATTGGTTCACTACGTTGTCACGATGGAACCGTGGACCGCAGCACTCATCGACGACCAGACCGGCCGAGTGGCCGTGATCACCGGTGCCAACAGCGGTATCGGCCTGCAGGCCGCCTTGGAGCTTGCCCGCCGCGGCGCCCATGTCGTGCTGGCCTGTCGCGCGCGGTCGAAAGCTGAGGCGGCGCGAGAGCAGATCTTGGCCGAGTTGCCCGGTGCGCAGGTCTCGCTCGTCGATCTCGATCTGTCGTCGCTCGACTCGGTGCGCATCGCGGCCGCGGAGCTGTCAGGGATGCTCGAGCGTCTCGACCTGCTGATCGACAACGCCGGAGTGATGGCGACGCCATATCGGCGAACCGTCGACGGCTTCGAGCTGCAGTTCGCCACGAACCACCTCGGGCATGCAGCGCTCACAGCTCACCTGCTCCCGATGCTGCTCGACACGGCCGGTTCGCGGGTCGTGGTGATCAGCAGCGGCGCTCATCGGATGGGCAAGATCGCGTTCGACGATCT
>JANPGL010000608.1:0-2539 GCA_031423915.1 Actinomycetes bacterium
GCCCGACGGGGCCCCGGCGACGCCCGCCGACCCCGCTGGCGCGCCGGCGACCGGCGCGGCGCCCGCCAACCCGGTGCCGCCCGAACCGGGGGCCACGGACTCGAGACCGGCCGGGCCGACGGCAACGGAGGCATCTGCCCCCGCCGGCCCGGTCCGCTCGTCGGTCGCCACGACCACGGTGCCCTCGCCCCCTCCGACCACCGTTCCGGGCCCACCCAGCCTGACGAACGACGATGCCCAGGTGGCCCCGGGCGGGTCGGTCACGGTGTGGCCCCTACGCAACGACCGGGGCGTGGACCCCGGGACGCTGCGCATCGTTCGCACCGACAAGGACGTCTCAGCCACGCTGGGTGGTGACGGCTCGGTGACCATCGCGCTGGTCGCCGGCACGGGCGACCAGGGGAACAACGTCGTGTACGAGGTCTGCGCGGCGCCGGGCCAGGCGTGCGCACGGGCCACCATCCGCGTCCACACCCTCGCCTGACGGCCCGCTCACGGCGTCGCCAGCCGGCCGCGGCGCGCGCTCCGTGACGTGGCCATTTTCACGGTCACTGTCCGGCTTCCCTATGCTCTCGCCGTTTTCCCGTACCCATCGGGGCGTCCGGCGGGCGCACCGCTCAACAGAACAATCGTGGGAGCACACCGGTGAAGTCAGTACTTGCCGCCGAAGGCGGCTATCAGCAGTTCACGCTCCGGGGAGGCGAGTGGACGGTCCTCCTCCTCTCGGCAGGATCCGCCCTGCTCGCCATCGCCGTGGGGTTCTACCTCATGCGCGTGGTGATGGCGCATGACGAGGGCACCCCGAAGATGAAGGAGATCGCCAAGGCGATCCAGGAAGGTGCGGCCGCGTACCTGAACCGTCAGTTCAAGACGGTCGCGGTCATCCTGATCCCCCTTGCCGTCATCGTCTTCGTCACCTCCGTCGAGGTGGTCAAGCCGGGCGGCGACGTGGTGGCCCTGTCGAAGGGCCTGTCGGGCCTCTGGCGAACGCTGGCCTTCCTCCTCGGCTGCGGCGCGTCGGGCCTCACCGGCTACATCGGCATGACGCTGGCGACGCGCGGCAACGTGCGCACCGCCGCGGCCGCCAAAGAGGGCTCCATGGCCAAGGCCCTCGACGTGGCGTTCAAGACCGGCGGCGTGGCCGGCATGTTCACCGTCGGCCTCGGCCTGCTGGGCGCCACCGCCATCATCATGTTGTTCCAGAACACGTCGTCGGCGATCCTCGTCGGCTTCGGGTTCGGTGGCTCGCTCCTGGCCCTGTTCCTCCGGGTCGGCGGCGGCATCTTCACGAAGGCCGCCGACGTCGGCGCCGACCTCGTGGGCAAGGTCGAGGCCGGCATCCCCGAGGACGACCCGCGGAACCCGGCCACGATCGCCGACAACGTGGGCGACAACGTGGGCGACTGCGCCGGCATGGCCGCCGACCTGTTCGAGAGCTACGAGGTCACCCTCGTCGCCTCGATCATCCTCGGCGTCTCGGCGTTCAAGTCCATCGGCGCGAACCCGGCCCTCGGCCTGGTGTTCCCGCTCGCCGCCCGCGCCATCGGCGTGATCGCCTCCATCGCCGGCGTCTTCGCCGTGAAGGCGAAGGAGGGCGAGACCAACGCCCTCAAGCCCATCAACCGCGGCTTCCTCGTCGCCGGCGTCCTGACGGTCATCGGCACGCTCGCCGTGTGCCTCGGCTACGTCGGCAACAAGTACTTCAACGCCGGCTGGAGGTGCTTCGGCGCCGTGGTCATCGGCCTCGTGCTGGCCCAGGGCGTCAGCCGCCTCACCGAGTACTTCACGGCCACCCACCACCAGCCCGTGAAGGACATCGCCGAGTCGGCCCGCACGGGCCCGGCGACGGTCGTGCTCTCGGGCACGGCCGCCGGCCTCGAGAGCTCGGTGTACGCCATCATCGCCATCGCCATCGCCCTGGCGGCGTCCCTGGCCATGGGCGGAGGCAACCTGCAGTTCTCGCTCTACCTCGTGGCCCTCACCGGCATGGGCATGCTCGCCACCACGGGCATCATCGTGTCGGAAGACACGTTCGGTCCGGTGAGCGATAACGCGGCCGGCATCGCCGAGATGTCGGGCGAGTTCCATGGCGAGCCGCAGCGAATCATGGTCAGTCTCGACGCAGTGGGCAACACCACCAAGGCCGTCACCAAGGGCTTCGCCATCGGCTCGGCCGTCATCGCCTCGGTGGCCCTCTTCGCCTCGTTCATCGAGACGGCGGCCAACGAGACGTTGCCCAAACACATCATCGACGCCGCCCTCAAGACCCCGCGTGGCGTGTTCGACCTCATCCCGATCAACGTCGCCGACCCGAAGGTCTTCATCGGCCTGCTCATCGGCGGCGCCGTGCCGTTCCTGTTCAGCGCTCTCGCCATCCGTGCGGTGGGCCGCACTGCCGGCGTCGTCGTGCAGGAGGTGCGCAAGCAGTTCGCCGACGGCAAGATCATGAAGGGCGAGAAGGAGCCGGAATACGGCCCGGTGATCGACATCTGCACCGAAGCCTCGTTGCGCGAACTGGCCACTCCGGCCTTGCTCGCCG
>JANPGL010000609.1:0-10460 GCA_031423915.1 Actinomycetes bacterium
CCCGTCGACATGCTGGCCGGCCGCGACCACTGGTACCACGCGCTCTGGGCAGGCGCGTCGACCGCCGGCCCCGCCGAGCCGATGGACTCCGAGGACCTGCTCTTCCTGCTGTACACCTCGGGCACCACGGGCAAGCCCAAGGGCATCATGCACACCACGGGTGGCTATCTCACCCAGGTGGCGTTCACCCACAAGTACGTGTTCGACCTGCACCCCGAGACCGACGTCTACTGGTGCACGGCCGACGTCGGCTGGATCACCGGGCACAGCTACATCGTGTACGGGCCGCTGGCCAACGGCGCCACGCAGGTGATGTACGAGGGCGTGCCGAACTACCCGGGCAACGACCGCATGTGGTCGATCGTCGAGAAGTACAAGGTGTCGATCTTCTACACCGCGCCCACCGCCATCCGGACGTTCATGAAGTGGGGCGATCAGGAGCCCGCGGCGCACGACCTGTCGTCGATCCGGCTGCTCGGTTCCGTGGGCGAGCCCATCAACCCCGAAGCGTGGATGTGGTACCACGAGCACATCGGCGGCGGGCGGTGCCCGGTCGTCGACACCTGGTGGCAGACGGAGACCGGCGGCATCATGATCAGCCCGCTGCCCGGCGCCACCACCCTCAAGCCCGGCTCGGCCACCTTCCCGCTGCCCGGCATCGGCGCGGAGCTGGTGGACGACAACGGCGAGCACGTCGAGCGCGGCGGTGGCTACCTGACGCTCACCCGCCCGTGGCCCGCCATGCTGCGCGGCATCTGGGGCGATCCCGAGCGCTACATGGACACGTACTGGAGCCGCTTCCCGGGCCGCTACTTCGCGGGCGACGGCGCCAAGCTCGACGACGAGGGCTACCTGTGGCTGCTCGGCCGCGTCGACGACGTGATGAACGTGTCGGGCCACCGCATCTCGACCACCGAGGTGGAGTCGGCGCTCGTGTCGCACCCGTCGGTGGCCGAAGCCGCCGTGGTCGGCGCCAACGACCCGACCACCGGACAGGCCATCCACGCCTACGTGATCCTGCGCGCCGGGCTCGAGGTCACCGAGAACGTGCTGCGCGACCACGTGGCCCACGAGATCGGCGCCATCGCCAAGCCGAAGGCCATCTACTTCACGCCCGACCTGCCCAAGACGCGGTCGGGCAAGATCATGCGCCGCCTGCTGCGCGATGTCGCCGAAGGTCGCGTGCTGGGCGACACCACCACGCTGGCCGACGCCTCGGTCGTCAACGAGCTCCAGCGTCGCGCCGCCGAGGCCCCGCAGGAGGACTGACGACCCGAGGTCGCGGTAGCCGATGCGCCGACGTCTGCGAGGATGGGGGCGTGACGACGATCGAGCGCGACGCGGCGGGCGGGATCGACGACGACGAGCTGACGGCCCTGGCCCTGGCGGCCGATCCCGACGCGCCGGTCGACGAGGACGCCGTGCCCTTCGGACTGCCGCTCGACGACGAGGACGGCTACGACGACGGTACGCCGCTGGCGCGCCGACGCCGGCCCCGGTGGGTCAAGGTGATGATCGTCGTGATGATCGTGGCGTTCCTGGTGGTCGACGCCTACGGCCTGTGTTCGACCTACGGCGTCATCGAGACGGCGTGAGCCGGCCATGGCCCGCCGCCGCAAGCTGACGGCGGCGGCCGAGGCCGTCCTCGACGACGCCACGCTGGCGCTCGTGGCGGTCGACACCGGGCGAGGCATCCACGTCTCTCCGCAGGCCTACGCCTGGGCGGCCGGTCGCGTGTGGCTCCTGACGCCACGCGACTCGTTGAAGGTCCGCAGCGTGCGGCGCGCCGGGGTCGCCGGGGTGACGGTGCGCGCCGGCACGGGCGCCGTGGTGCTCACCGGCCGCGCCCGCATCGTGGCCGACTGGCCCCCGGCCGTCGACGTCGACTCGGCCCTGCGCCTCGGCGCCGGTGCGCTGGCCTACGGGCGGCGCAACGCCGCGGTGGCGGTGGGCGTGGCGCTCGACGCACTGGCAGGTCGCATGGGTGTCCCCGGGCCGCGGCTCGTGATCGCCGTCGAACCGGCCCGGTGGGCGTTGCTCGACGGCGACGCCGTGGCCGACCACGACGGGTGGCTCCGCACCGACCCTCTCGCCCCGGGCCGGCCCCGTCGCACCGAGGTGTCCGTGCGCGCCCTGCCCCGGCCGCTCCGCACCGTCGTGACCCGGGCGACCGAGGCCACCGTGGGCTGGCCCGGACCGTCGGGCCCGGTGGCCGTGCCGGCCCTGCCCGACGACGTCGCGGTGGGCCGTGTCCGCGTGCCGGCCGCGCTGGCCGACCTGCTGGGCCCGCCCGAGGGCGAGGGCTGCGTCACGGTGCACGCGTCGCCAGGCAACCGGCCGGGGGACTACCGCGGCGTGCTTCTACGAGGGCCGCTCGCCGTCGGGGGCCGCCGCGCCGGCGGGCTCGCCGTGACCGTGCGCCCCACCCGCCTGACGTGGTGGGAGGGCTACCGCTCGGCCACCGCCGACGTCTAGGTCCGGGGCAGCCCGACGCTCAGCAGATCGACGAACTTCTGCGGCGCCGCGCTCAACTGGGGGAACAGCCCTGCCCGCTTCGGGAGCCGCACGTAGCGCCGGTCGCGCTCGACGGCCCGCACGACCTGGGTGGCCACGTGCTCGCGGGGGACGTTGGGCAGGAGCTGCAGCCGGGCCATGCGTCGGAACATCGCCTCGGCCGGCCGCACGTCGTTGACGTGGTCGAGCATGTCCGTGGGAACCGGTCCGAGCTCGACGAGCGTGCTGCCCACGGCGCCGCCCCGCATCTCGCTGCGCAGCACCCGATGGAAGTTCGACAGCCCGCCCTTGGTGGACGCGTACAGCGACATGCCGGCGAACGCCGCGCTGCCGGCCATGGAGCTCACGTTCACGAGGTGACCGCGGCCGCGCTCGCGCATGCCGGGCAGCACCTGGCGGCACAGCTCGATCGGGGCGAGCAGGTTGATCTGATGGATGGCCCGCACCCGCTCGGCCGTGGCATCGGCGAACAGGCCGACCTCGTCCACGCCCGCGTTGTTGACCCACACGTCCACCGGCCCGTGCTCGGCCTCGATGCGGGCGACGAGGCCGTCGACCTGGGTCGGCTCACCGAGATCGGCGGCGACGCCGGCACCACCGATGGCGGCCATCGACCGCGCCAGCAACTCGGCGTTGCGGGCCACGCCGACCACGCGGGCGCCTCGCCGCGCCGTCGCCGCGGCGATCGCCTCGCCGATGCCCCGCGATGCGCCCGTCACCACGACCAGTCGTCCCTGCAGCTCCATGGGCCTCCTCGATGCCGGCGCCATGATGACACCCGGTGCGCGGGTACGGTTTGCGCGCTCGGCCGGTGGGACGCCCGAGGCGACAGAGGGGGGAGCGCCGTGCCGTTCGAGGAGCCGTACCAGGGAGTCGTGGGTCGCACGCTCGACGAGTCGACCGCCTGGTGGCCCGACCCCGTCAAGGCCCCACCCGGTGCGCCCAACATCGTGGTGGTCCTCCTCGACGACGTCGGGTACGCCCAGTTCGGTTGCTACGGCAGCGACCTGGCCACCCCCACGTTCGACCGGCTGGCCGCGCAGGGCCTGCGCTACTCGAACTTCCACACCACCGCGCTGTGCTCGCCGACCCGCGCCGCGCTGCTGACCGGGCGCAACCACCACACGAACGGCATGGGCCGCATCGTCGAGTTCGCCGCCGGCTTCCCCGGCTACGACGCCCACGTGCCCAAGAGTTCGGGGATGCTCCCCGAGATCCTGGTGCGCAACGGCTACGCCACGTTCGCGCTCGGCAAGTGGCACCTGGCGCCCGCCACCGAGATGTCGATGGGCAGCCCGCGCGACAAGTGGCCGCTCGGCCGGGGCTTCGAGCGCTACTACGGCTTCCTGGCCGGCGAGACCGACCAGTACCACCCGGTCCTCGTGCACGACAACCACGAGGTGCCCCCGCCGCGCACGCCGGAGGAGGGCTACCACCTCACCGAGGACCTCACCGACCGCGCCATCGGGTACATCAAGGACCTGCGGGCCACGTCGCCCGACAAGCCGTTCTTCTGCTGGTTCGCGCCCGGCGCCTGCCACGCGCCGCACCAGGCCCCACCGGCCTACATCGAGCCGTACCGCGGTCGCTTCGACCACGGGTGGGACGCCTGGCGCAACGAGGTGTTCGAGCGTCAGGTCGCCTCGGGCCTGCTGCCCGCCGGCACGCGGCTCAGCGAGCGCCCCCACTGGGTGCCGGAGTGGAGCACGCTGTCGGCCGACGAGCGACGGCTCTACGCCCGCATGATGGAGGTGTACGCCGGCTTCATGACGCACACCGACGCGCAGGTCGGCCGCCTGCTCGACTTCATCGACACCCTCGGCGAGACCGACGACACGATGGTCGTCGTGATGAGCGACAACGGCGCCAGCGCCGAAGGCGGGCCGCGCGGGTCGTTCAACGAGATGTACTTCTTCAACTTCGTCCCCGAGAGCCTGGAGGAGAACCTCCGCCGCATCGACCTGCTCGGCACGCCCGAGGCTCACAACCACTACCCCTGGGGGTGGGCATGGGCCGGCAACACCCCGCTGAAGCGCTGGAAGCGTGAGACCCACGAGGGCGGCGTCACCGACCCACTCATCGTCCACTGGCCGGCGCGGCTCGGGACGCCCGGCGACACGCGCCACCAGTACGTGCACGCCATCGACCTGCTGCCCACCGTGCTCGACCTCCTCGGTATCGACGCGCCCGCCGCCATCAACGGCGTGGCCCAGCGGCCGATCGAGGGCACGAGCTTCGCCCACACCCTGGCCGACGCCGTCGCGCCGAGCCACCACACCACCCAGTACTACGAGATGCTCGGCTCGCGGGCCATCTACCACGACGGCTGGAAGGCCGTGGTCTTCCACCCGATGCCCGGCGTGGCCTACGACGGCAGCGATCCGAACCTGCCGTTCGACCAGGACGCCTGGGAGCTGTACCACGTGGCCGAGGACTTCTCGGAGATCGACGAGCTGTCGGCCACCCACCCGGACAAGCTCGCCGAACTGATCGCGTTGTGGTGGTCGGAGGCCGAGCGGTACCAGGTGCTGCCGCTCACCAACGCCCCCGGCCGCGGCATGGACCAGCGCCACCGGCGCGAGCGCTACGTGTTCCATCCCGGCATCGGGTCGATGCCCGAGACGATGGCGCCGAACCTGCGCAACCGGAGCTGGCGGCTGCTGGCCGAGCTCGACGTGCCGGCAGGCGGCGCCGAGGGGATGATCGTGTGTCACGGATCGCACGCCGCGGGCTACGCCGTCTACGTGCGCGACGGACGGCTGCACTACACGCACAACTTCCTCGGCACGATCGTCACGACGGTGACGGCCGAGGTCGACCTGCCGCCCGGGCCCACGATCGCCCGCGTCGAGTTCCGGGCGACGGGCCGCTTCGAAGGGGACGTCGACCTGTACTACGGCGACCTGCCCGTGGCCCAGGGCCGCGTGAAGCCGACGACCCCGATCACGTTCGGCATGGAGGGCTTCGCCGTCGGCTACCAGCGCGGCGGGGCCGTCGTGCCGGGCTGGTCGGGCCGGCTCGAGTTCACTCCGGGTGCACTCGGCCGCGTGATCATCGAGCCCGAGGGCCGCGCCTGGCGCGACCCGGCGCGCGAAGACCGCATGCGCGCCGCCACGCAGTAGCGCGTATCTCTGGTCGGTTCCGTCCTCCTACGAGGACGGAACCCGCTACGGAACCGTCAGGCCTTGACCGTCGGCCGCCACGAGAGCAGCTCCAGCGCGTTGTCCCGGTCGTCGGGCAGGCCCGGGGTGTTGCGGCAGAACTCGACCATGATGCCGTTCGGGTCGACGTAGTAGAGCGAGTGGCACCAGCCGTGGTCGATGTCCATCAGGGGCTTGATGCCGGCGGCGTCCATGCGGCCGCGCAGGCCCTCCTGCATCTCGGCTGTGGCGCCGAACGCCACGTGGTTGACCCACACGGGCAGGCCGTTGCCCGTCGAGATGTCGGTCTTGTAGTCGGGGGACTCGCCCATGTTCTCCACGTGGAAGAACGCCAGCGCCGAGCCGTCGCCCGTGTCGAAGAACAGGTGGCGCATGGAGCCGCCCGTCGGTGCCTCGGCCACTTCGGTGTGGACGAGCCGAAAGCCCATCAGGTCCTCGTAGAACCGGCGGGTCTCCTCGGTGTCACGGCAGGCGTAGGCGACGTGATGGAAGGACATGCCCCGAGCCTACGCCCGGCCGGCCCGGGCGGATACCGGGGACGTGCCCGGTGCCCGGTCTCCGGCGAGACGGGTCGGCGCGCATTTGGCACGATGGGATCGTCCACCGTCCGTCACCGGACGACGCCCGCACGGAGGCACCCATGGCCGGCAGGTTCAACTGGCGAGACGTCGCCGGCACGGCGAAGAAATGGATCGACGAGAAGGTCACCGAGACCGTCACGACCGACCGTTCGGAGGAACGAGCGGCCGAGTTCCGCCAGCGCGACCTCGAGCGGACCCTGCGCGACGAGGTACCGGTGACGGCGCTGGCCACCGCGTTCCCCTCGCTCCGCCGGGCCATCGACCGCCAGGACGGCGCTCGGCAACGATCCGCTGACGCCGCGCTCGCCGACCAGCGGTCCCGGCGCGTCGCCTCGGTGCTCGAGGGATCGTCGATCGAGGTCTCGGGCCGGGCGACGGGCCGGGTCGAGCAGGTCGCGGTGCAGTTCACGACCGACGACGGCACGCTGGTCGTGCTGGTGGAGCCGGTCGACCCGGTGCCCGTCGCCGGCGGCGAGCTCGTGGCGGCCGGTTTCGCGGTGGCCCGCTTCCGCGGCCCCGGGCGCTACGAGCTGACCGATGACGACGAGGCGGTGGCCCCGGGCGCCAACCACGTGCTGCTGGCGGGCGACGACGACTCGTCGACCTTCTACTGGTCGCAGAGCTACGGACCGGGCGTGGTGGTGGCGCAGGACGACCTGATCGAGGCCACGTTGGTGTGCCGGAACTCGTCGGACGACGAGGTACGGGTGAAGGTGCGCGTCCCGCTCGGCTGAGGGCCCGGAGGCTTCGCTCAGTCGCGGAAGTTGTTGAACTGGAGCGGGATGCCGAGGTCGGCTTCCTTCAGCACGGCCATGGTGGCCTGCAGGTCGTCCCGCTTCTTGCCGGTCACCCGGATCTGTTCGCCCTGGGTCTGGCTGGAGATGCCCTTGGGGCCCTTCTCCTTGATCAGCTTGTTGATCTCGCGGGCCTTGTCCGACCCGATGCCGACGGCGATCGTGACCACCTGGCGCACGGTGCCCTGGGTGGCCTCCTCGACCTTGCCCCAGTCGAGGCCCTTCAGCGACACGTTGCGCTTGACCAGCTTCTCCTCGATCAGCTGCTTGATGGCCCGCAACCGGTCCTCGGACACGGTGCGGATCGTGAGCTCGAGCTCGTTCTGGTCGATCGAGGAGTTCGTGTTCTTGAAGTCGAAGCGGTTGGCCAACTCGCGCTGGGCCTGGTCCACGGCGTTGCGGACCTCCTGGCGGTCGACTTCGGACACCACGTCGAAGGAGGGCATGGGGACGATGGTACCCATCCGGCCGCGTCCGATCGCGGTGGCGGGTTCGGCTCCGCCGCGGATACGATCGTCCGTCGCCAAGGGGTCAGTGCCCGAGTGGCCAAAGGGAGCTGACTGTAAATCAGCCGGCACAGCCTACGGAGGTTCGAATCCTTCCTGGCCCACCTTGCAACACGTGTTCGATGCCCGGCTCCGGCCGGGCATCGTCGCGTCCGGGTTCGTGTGGGCGGCGTACATTCCTTGACAGGAATATGCGTACCTGGGCATGATCGCGCCGTGACCACCGTGACGTTCGAGGTGCTGGCGGAGCCGCACCGCCGTCGCATCCTCGAGGTGCTGCGCGACGGGGAGCGGCCGGTGAACGACCTCGTGGAGGAGCTCCAGCTGGCCCAGCCCAGCGTGTCGAAGCATCTGAAGGTGCTCAAGGACGCGGGTCTCGTGACGGTGCGGCCCGACGCCCAGCGCCGCCTGTACCGCCTGGAGCCCGAGCCACTCCGCCAGCTCGACGAGTGGTTGGCGCCGTTCCGGGCGCAGTGGGCCGCCCGGCTCGACGATCTCGAACGTCATCTCGACCAGATGGAGGATCCGTGAACCCGCCGACCGACCGCCTCACACCCCCCGACCACCCGATGGGCTCCGTCGAACGCACCGACGCCGGCTGGCGTCTGCGCTTCGAGCGACGCCTCTCCCATGCGCCCGACAAGGTGTGGCGTGCCCTCACCGAGTCGCAGCACCTCCGTCACTGGATGCCGGTCGACATCGTCGGCGAACGGCGCGTCGGCGCTGCCATCGAGCTGCCGTTCTGGCCCGAGGTGGTCGCCAAGCATGCGATGGCGGCGCGCACCCTGCCCGGCGAGATCCTCGAGTGGGATCCGCCGTCCGTGTTCCAGTGGCGGTGGGACGCCGAGGTCCTGCGCTTCGAGCTGGCACCAACCGACGACGGTGGCACGCTCCTGACCCTCGTGACGATCGTCGGTGACGAGCCTCCGGCATGGAGCGCGGCGGCGGGCTACCACGCCTGCCTCGGCCAACTCGTGGCCCTGCTCGACGACGGTGGGGTGGGGTCGCTCATGGACCTCGACATGGGACCTCTCGAAGCGCGTTATCGGGCGGTCGTCGGGGGCTGAACCGGTCGCTCGCTCCGGACCGATCCGGGTGGCGCGCTCGTATACTCCCTGCGTGTCGTCCGCGCTCAACGCCAGCTTCGAGGTGCTGCCGCTGGCCGACCTCGTGCTGCTGCTGTCGTCCAACCGGTCGAGCGGTGTGCTGCGGGTCGGCGGCGAGCAGGCCTGTGAGCTGTGGCTCGTCGACGGCGCCTTCACGTTCGCGGCCCGGGCCGACGACTCGACGCTCGACGACGTGCTTGTCCGTCAGGGCATCGCCACGCCCGCGGCCGTGCTGAGCACCGTGTCGCGCCGGGGGCGCGGCGGCGCGCTGGTCGCCGGCGGGGTCGATGCCGAGCGGTTGCGCGGCGTGATCCACGACCGGATCATCGAGACGCTGTTCCCGCTCCTGTTGGCGCCCGACGCCACGTTCGACTTCGACGACGGCGAGGAGCACCCGTTCGGTGCGGGTTTCGGCCTCGGCGTGCAGGAAGCGCTCGGCGCCGCGCGGCAGCGCCTCGACGACTGGAAGGCCGTCGCGGCCTCCATCCCGTCCCTCGGCGCGGTCGTCGCCCTGGCACCGGCATTGCCGGACGCGTCGGGAGAGGTGCGCGTCGGCGCCACCGACTGGAGCGTCCTGGCGCTGGTCGACGGTCGTCGCTCGGTCAGCGACCTGGTGCGCGACAGCGGGCGCAGCGCCTACGAGGTGTGCATGGCGATCCACCGCCTGATCACCGTCGGCGCCGCCACGACGCACGGCTGACGAGCCGACCGGCGGCCCACGGCTGCTCGGTCGGACGGTCTCGACACGCTCGGCTCAGGTGGCGGACTGGGCGCGGCGGATGGCGTGCGAGACGAGCTCGATCAGCGTCTGCTTCGTCACGTCGCGCCGGCGGGCGTCGGTGAGCACCACCGGCACGTCGTCGGGCACGCCGAGCGCTTCGCGCACCTGCTCGGGGGTGTGCGACGCGCGGCCGTCGAAGCAGTTGATGCCGACCACGAACGGGATGCCGCGCTCCTCGAAGTAGTCGATGGCGGGGAAGCAGTCGGCGAGGCGGCGGCTGTCGGCCAGCACGACGGCGCCGATCGCGCCCTGCACGAGGTCGTCCCACATGAACCAGAAGCGATCCTGGCCCGGCGTGCCGAACAGGTAGAGCAACAGGCCGTCGCCCAGCGTGATGCGCCCGAAGTCCATGGCCACGGTGGTGGTGGTCTTCGAGGAGACCATGCTGGCGTCGTCGACGCCGATCGACTTGGACGTCATGGCCGCTTCGGTCGTGAGCGGCGTGATCTCCGAGATGGAGCCCACGAAGGTCGTCTTGCCCACCGCGAAGCCGCCGGCGATCACGATCTTGACCGGCAGGGGAGCGGGCGACCCGGTGGCGCCCGAGTAGCTGTCAGAGCGAACGGATGCCACCGAGGACCCTTTCGAGGAGCTTGAGATCGGTGCGGTCGCCGCCGTTCGGACGGTGCACGTCGACCAGGCCATCGGTGGCCAGGTCGCCGACGAGCACCCGGGCGACGCCGATGGGCACGCCGATGCGTGCTGCGATCTCGGCGATGGAGATGGGCTCACGGCACAGCTCGCCGATGCGGCGCCGCTCGTGGGTGAGCGTGCCGTGGAGGCGCTGCCCTTCGGCCGACGTGACCACGAGGGTCTCGATCGGGAAGTCGGCGGACTCGCTGCGCGTGCGTCCGCCGGTGAGCGTGTACGGCCGCACGAGGCGCGAGCCGTGGTCACCGCGTGCCGCCGGCGGAGCGGCGGGGGCCTCGGCGGCGGGTGGGGTCGGCGACGGGACGCCGGGCGAGCGCGGCGGAGTCGCAGGCGCCTTCGGCGGCGAGCCGGAGTTGCGGCGGTTCC
>JANPGL010000610.1:0-6890 GCA_031423915.1 Actinomycetes bacterium
TGCAGTCGCTCGCGGGCGGCGTCGTCGAGCGCCTCGTAGGCGGCGCGGGTGTCGGCCCAGCCGGTGGCCGCGCCCTCCGTGGGCACGATCTCGGCCGAGAACACGGCACCCTTGGCCTGCAGCGGCATGTACGTCGAGTCGTGGTGCCAGCCCTCGTTGCCCCGCAGCGATTTCACGACGTCGTCGGCCGGATCGCTGCGTACCGTGCCGTCCCGCGAGATGTTCGAGATCGGCGCGGCGGGGAACTCGAGGTCACCGAAACGGCGCGCGAACGCGTTCTGCTCGTCCTGCGTGAGGAACTGGCCCGGAAAGATCAGCAGTGCGTGTTCGAGCCACGCCTGCCGCAGCGCGATCCAGGTGTCGTCGTCGAGCGCTCGAAGCTCGAGATCGCGCACGTACGCGCCGAACGTGGCATCGAGCGGCTCCAGCCGCAGCGTTGCATTCCCCATGGCGGCAGCGTACCGCCGGTGCACGGTCACCGGGACCGCGCCTCGGTCGGGCGGGCCGGCGACCGGGTACCCTCGGGCATGGACCGAGACGACGTGATGACGGCCGTCCTGCAGCGGTTCGCCGGTGGTGACCCTGAGCTCCCCAACGGGTTCGCTGAGCATGCGCCGATGGACGCCGAGGCCCTGTTGACGCTCGGCGTCGAGCCGGCGGCCGTGGCTACGTGGGCGCAGCGCCACGAGCCGGTGCCGCTCGCCGAGGGCTCCCCCCTGCCACGGCTGCGCGCGCTGGTGCTCGCCGAGCTGACGTCCGACGGATGGCGCTCGGTGGTGACCCGGCGTGTCGGCGCGCTCGTGCCCCGTCTCGACGTCCACCTGTTCCACGGTCTGATCCGCACGGCCCACGCGGTGCGGACGATCGAACGCCGCAACGATCCCGTCGTCCGCTCCGAACTGGCCACCGCGCTGGCCGGCTGGGCCCGGTGGGCCGAGCACGGTCGGGATCGTGACGCCGAGCCCTCGGCGACCGACCCGACGGCAGTCGTGCTCGACGCCGCCCGGCGGGGCGCCGGCGCCTTCGTGAGCGATCCGTCCATCTTCACGCTGCACGCCGTCACGGCACCGATGGCCTACCTGCTGCTGGCCCCGCACCTGGCGGAGGCCGACCAGGTACGGGCGGCCCGAGCGTTCGCCCACACGCACCGCCGTCACTCGCCCGCCGCACCCGATCCGCTCGATGGTGAGCGCGTCCGGCCCGACGCCGCCGCGCTGCGCTCGTTGGCCGACCGGTGGGACGCGCACCCCGCCAAGCTGACAGAGGCCGCGTTGCGTGCCCACGACGCCACGGGCGACCCGGTCTTCCTCCGCGTCGCCGATACCGCGTGACGGCGACCGCCTACAGGCGGTCCTTCGGGTAGCCCGGGTACGACTCCTTGAACACGCCGGAGTGGAGCACGACGGCGACGACCGGACGTTGCGTGCCGACGTCGTGGAGCGTCGTGCGCGTCCAGTACGACTCGGTGCGCCGGCTCTGGCTCAGGCCGATGATCTCGCGCTCGACCCGGTACGGCTGGTCGACGAACACCGGGCCGTCGAGCAGACGGATCTCGAGATCGAGGAACAGCCCGAAGGCGGGCGAGCGCACGGGAAAGCCGCGGCCCGACTTGTTGGCCAGCACGCTGATCATCTCGATCGGCACGATGGCCCGGCCCCACGGCGAGGACGCCCCGCCCTCGGGGGTGTACCACGGGTGCGGCTCGGTGATGGTGGCCACCTTGTCGGCCAGAGAGAACGGATACCCCCCACCGTTGCTATCGGTGTGGTTCATCGTCACCACGTCGCCTTCGTCGCGGCGCATGCCAACCTGCAGCTGGTCGATGATGAACAGCGCGCCCGGGTCGCCCTGGGCGGCGCGGCGCAGGTCGAGCGCGGTGGGCGGGTGATCGGGTCCGAGCGACGCCGTGCCCTCGAGCACGGGGGTGCCGTCGGCCTTGTGAGCCTCGATGCGGGCCGAGGTGGGTCCGGTCGCCGTCATCGACGCCTGCACCTGCTCGCCCTCGACGACCATGGTGCGGAAGTGGCTGCTGATGCAGCCCCGCTCGAACCAGGCCGTGCCCCACCGGGCCACGGCCAGGGGATCGAACTGGCTGAAGTGCGTCGGCCCCTCGATCGGCGCGCCGGTGAGGCCGAGCGAGGCCGCGGTGTCGCCGTCGTGGATGCTCGTGTGCCCGTCGACCTCCTGCTCGGCCAGCAGCTGGGCGGGCGAGCGGAACGGGCCGGTGTAGGTGATCTCGGTCGCGAACGTCACGCGCCGGACCCTAGCCTCGTGCCCGGGGCCCCCGGTCAGCCCAGCGTCGAGTGGACGTGGACCTGCAGCTCGCCCCACGACGCGGCCAGCCCGGGGTGGAGGTCGTAGGCGCCCACCTCGTCGATGGGCACCCAGCGCACCTCGTCGCTCTCCATGTTGGCGTCGTGCGCGCCGGCATCGCCCTGGGTGTGGGCGATCACCGTGTCGTAGCGCCAGTTGCCGTGGTCGTCCGAGAAGATGCCCTTCACCTCGATGGACGACGGGTGGATGCCCGCCTCCTCCCACGCCTCGCGCGCCGCGGCGGTCACGGGATCCTCGTGGGAGTCGAGCGCGCCGCCGGGTAGCGCCCACGTGCCACCGCCGTGCGTCCAGGCCGCTCGGAGCTGGAGCAGGATGCGGGGCTCGTCGAGGTCCCGGCGCACCAGCAGCAGCCCCGCTGCGCCGTACAGCCCCCAATGGGGACGCCCGCAGTCGCAGGCGACCCAGCCGTCACCGTCCCGGAGTCCCACAGGACCATGCTGGCAGATCCTGCACCCGCGATGCGTGCCCGAGCCTGGCCGCGCCGTGTGCGAGCCTGGGAGCCATGGCCGACGACGTGCTGCTACCCGCCCTGGCCGGGCGTTTCGCCGACGCTCCCGACGCGGTGCGGGTCGGCGACGACGCCACCTCGTGGGAGGCGCTGGCCGAGCGGGCCCACGCCGTGGCCGCCCGGTTGGTCGGGGTCCGATCTGCCGCCGTGAGCGCGTCGGCCACCCTGGAAACGCTCGTGGCCGTGGCCGCCGGCCTCGCCGCGGGCGTGCCCGTGGTGCCCGTGCCCGCCGACTCGGGCCCGGTGGAGCGCGCCCACCTGCTGCGGGACTCCGGCGCTCAGGTCGTTCTGGGCGATCCCGGGTGGGACGACGTCGACCTCCCCACGGTGCCGCTCGACCCGGCGCCCGGCGGCGGGGCAGCGCGCCTGCCCGAGCCATCGCCGGCCGCCCCGGCGTTCATCGTGTACACGTCTGGCACCACGGGCCCACCCAAGGGGGCAGTCCTGTCGCGGGCCGCCATCGCCGCGGATCTCGATGCGCTCGCCGAGGCGTGGGGCTGGACGCCCGACGATCACCTGGTGCACGGCCTGCCGTTGTTCCATGTGCACGGCCTGATCCTCGGCGTGCTCGGGGCGTGGCGCGCCGGGAGCCGGCTGACCCACACGGTGCGCCCCACGCCGGCGGCGTACGCCGACGCCGGCGGCTCGATGTACTTCGGTGTCCCGACCGTGTGGGGACGCGTGTGCGCAGAACCCGGCGCAGCTACTGCGTTGCGGTCGGCACGGTTGCTCGTGTCCGGGAGCGCGGCGCTGCCGGCCGCGGTGTTCGAGCACCTGGCCGCGCTCACCGGCCAGTCGCCCGTCGAGCGCTACGGGATGACCGAGACGTTGATCACCGTCAGCGCCCGCGCCGCCGGTGAGCGACGCGCCGGCCACGTCGGCCTGCCGGTGCGGGGGGTCGAGACCCGGGTCGTGGGTGATGGTGGCGAGGTGCTGGCGCACGACGGCGCGGCGGTGGGCAACCTCCAGGTGCGCGGCGCCACCTTGTTCGACGGCTACCTCGGACAGCCCGACAAGACCGCCGCCTGCTACACGACCGACGGCTGGTTCGTCACGGGCGACGCCGCCACCATCGGCGCCGACGGGTTCCACCGCATCGTCGGGCGCACGTCGACCGACATCATCAAGACCGGCGGCTACAAGGTGGGCGCCGGCGAGGTCGAGGCGGCGCTCATGGATCACGAGGGCGTGAGCGAGGCGGCGGTCGTGGGGGAACCCGACGACGATCTCGGCCAACGGATCATCGCCTACGTGGTCGCCTCGGGGGTCGACGGGCCGACCCTGGTCGAGTTCGTGGCCAGCCGGCTGTCCGTCCACAAGCGACCACGCGAGGTTCGCGTCGTGGCGTCGCTGCCGCGCAACGCCATGGGCAAGGTGCAGAAGACGCTGCTGGGGCGCTGAGCGCGTAGGCTCCCCGCCGGACACGAGCACTGGGGGGTGCCATGGTCGACACGGCACGGGACGTCACACCGGCCGACGAGGCGCGATTCGTCGAGGCGGTCGCACTCGCCAACATCCCGACCCTGCTGATGGTTCTCGTGCAGCTCACCGGTGATCGACGCTGGATCGCCGAGCCGTTCAAGGTCCAGCGGCAGCGGGGGATGAGCGACAACGACTCGGGCGGCCTGGCTGCGGACCAGCAGGCCGAGGTGCGCGCCGCCGCGCTCGAGGCCATCCTGGCGTGGCGAGCCGGACGCCCGGTGGCGCTGGCGCAGCCGAGCGACGAACTGCTGGTGGAGATGTTGGCGTGGGCCATGGACGACCAGGTCGGCCCCGAGTACGGCCCGATGATCGCGTCGCTCATCGGGGTGCGCACGGAGGTGCCCGAGACCATCGCGTCGCCCCCGGGTTTCCGGGTGCTGGTCATCGGCGCAGGCGTGTCGGGCATGTGCACCGCGGTGTCGCTCCGGCGCGCCGGCATCCCGTTCACCATCGTCGAGAAGAACGACACCGTCGGCGGCGTGTGGTGGGAGAACAAGTATCCCGGCGCCGGCGTCGACACGCCGAACCACCTGTACTCGTTCTCGTTCGCGTCGTACGACTGGACCAAGTACTTCGCCTTGCGGGACGAGCTGCACGCCTACATGAGCCATGTGGCCGACACGTTCGACCTGCGTCGCAGCATCCAGTTCGGGACCGAGGTCGTGTCGTGCGACTGGGTCGAGGAGGCCCAGGCCTGGGACGTGCGCGTCCGCTCGGCCGGCGGCGGCGAGCGCGTCGAGCGGGCCAACGTGGTGGTGAGCGCGGTCGGCATCTTCAACCCGTTCCGGATGCCCGACGTGCCGGGCCTCGACACGTTCGAAGGGCCCGCGTTCCACACCGCCCGCTGGCGCGACGACGTCGACCTCACGGGCCGGCACGTGGCGATCATGGGGAACGGGGCCAGCGCCATGCAGACGGCGCCCGAGATCGCCGACCGGGTGGCATCGCTCACCATCTTCCAGCACTCGCCTCAGTGGGCCGCACCGTTCGAGCAGTTCCGCAAGGAGGTGCCCGACCCGATGCGGTTCCTCCTGCGCGAAGTGCCGCTGTACCGGGCCTGGTACCGCATGCGGCTCGGCTGGACGTTCAACGATCGCCTGCACCCGGCACTGCAGAAGGACCCGACGTGGGACCACCCCGACCGGTCGCTCAACGCCATCAACGACGGGCACCGCGAGTACTTCACGCGCTACATCACCGCGGAGCTCGGTGAACGCGCCGAGGAGCTGCTGCCCAAGGTGCTGCCCACCTACCCGCCGTACGGCAAGCGCATGCTGATGGACAACGGCTGGTTCCGCATGCTGCGCAAGCCGCACGTGTCGCTGGTGACCGACAAGATCGTCGAGGTGCGCCCGCACGGCGTGGTAACGGCCGACGGCACCGAGCACCCCGCCGACGTGCTGGTGCTGGCCACCGGGTTCGACGTGCTCCGTTTCGTGTCGACCTACGAGGTGCGCGGCCGCTCGGGCCGCACGCTGCGGGAGGCGTGGGACGACACCGACGCCCGCGCCTACCTCGGCATGGCCGTGCCCGACTTCCCCAACTTCTTCACGCTCTACGGACCCAACACGCAGCCGGGCCACGGCGGCAGCCTCATCTTCGTGGTGGAGCAGCAGGTGCACTACCTGATGGATCTGCTGCGCCAGATGGCCGAGCGCGACCTGGCGTCGGTGGACGTGCGGCCCGAGGTGCACGGCGAGTACAACGACCGCATCGACGACGCCCACGAGCGCATGGTGTGGACCCACCCGGGCATGGAGACCTACTACCGCAACGACAAGGGCCGCGTCGTCGTCAACTACCCGTGGCGCAACGTCGACCTGTTCGCCATGACCCGGCACGCCGACCTGGACGACTACGTGGTCGAGGGCGCGCCGGTCGCGGCGAAGTGAAGCGGGGCCGCACGGGCGGGAGCGGTAGCCCGACGACGGGCGCCGTCGCTGCGGGTAGCGGCATCGTGGCACGCTGGGGCGCGTGCACGTCGACACCATCTTCCGCCGGGGCCGCTTCCACACGCAGGACCCGAACCGGCCGTCGGCCTCCGCCCTGGCGGTGTTGGCCGGGCGCATCGTGGCGGTCGGCGACGACGACCTGACCGACCAGCTGACCGCCGACCGGGTGGTCGACCTCGGCGGCCGCACCGTGCTGCCCGGGTTCAACGACGCTCACAACCACATGCTTGCCTACGGCCTGGCGCTCGACGACGTGCCTCTGTCGACGCCGCCCGTGCACTCGGTCGCCGACATCTGCCGGGCCATCGCCGAGCGCGCCGCGGTCACACCGGCCGGCGAGTGGGTCCAGGGTCGCAACTACGACCAGAACAAGCTGGTCGAGCGCCGCCACCCCACGGCGGCCGAGCTCGACGCGGTCGCCCCGAACCATCGGGTGTGGCTCCAGCACACCTCGGGACACATGTGCGTCGTGAACGGGCTGGTGTTGGCCGACATCGCCGGCCAACCCGTGCCGCCCGGCGGTGAGCTCGAGACCGACGGCGAGGGACGGCTCACCGGTCTGGTGCTGGAACAGGCACAGGGCTTGGTGCGCCGGCTGACCACCCCGGTGTCGC
>JANPGL010000611.1:0-3968 GCA_031423915.1 Actinomycetes bacterium
GCCGGCGAGCTCGGCGAACCCGAGCACCGCGGCGAACGCGACCACCGAGGTGACGGCGCGGATGCGGAGCACGGGCCCGACGAGACGGCCGGCGTCGCCGTCGCGGGCGAACTCCATCGTCAGCAGCGTGGACGTGCCGAGCCCGACGGCGGTCCCGGCCATCGCCCACAGGGACACGGCCACGGTGATCCAGCCGACCGCTTCGGGTCCGAAGTAGCGGGGGACGACGAGGATCAGCGCGGCGGACAGGACCCAGGTGATCGACTGGGAGACGAGGAGCACGAGCGAGTTCCGGCCGACCCGAGCGAGCGTGTCCGACCCGGGGCCAGGGAGGGGCGCGACGACGATCACCCCGTCGGGCTCGCCCGGCGGGGGCACGGACGCTGTCCCGGGATCCACGATCGCGGCAGCCTATGGCCGGGCCGCGCCCGGGCGCGATAGCTGCGGCCGAACACGCGACGCCGGCCGAACCCGGATGCTCAGCACACCGGACGGTGGCCCCGCATAGGTTGACGATCGGGGATCGGGTGGCCGCCCGATCCCCGACATCGCACCCGGGGTGTGCGCCACGCAGAGAGGGTGATCAACATCACGGGGCGGTCTGAGGACGGAGAAGTCGTGTATTCAGCCGGACTGGAACCCCATGACTGATGCAGGATCGACTCCCGAGCTCTCACCGCTCAAGCGTGCGCTCGTCGCCATCGAGGACCTGCGCGCCCGGCTGGAGGCCGCCGAGTCCCGCACCCACGAGCCGATCGCCATCGTCGGCATGGCGTGCAGGATGCCCGGAGGCGCCAACGATCCCGAGGCCCTGTGGGACCTGCTGGCCAACGGCGTCGACGCCATCGGCGAGGTGCCGGCGGACCGCTGGAACATGGACGAGTTCTACGACCCCGACCCCGACGTGCCGGGCGCCATCGTGTCGCGGGCCGGTGGCTTCGTCGACGACGTCGATCAGTTCGATCCCCAGTTCTTCGGGATCTCGCCCCGTGAGGCGATCACCATGGACCCGCAGCAACGCATGCTGTTGGAGGTCTCGTGGGAGGCGCTCGAGTCGGCAGGCATCGCGCCGGCCTCGCTGGTGGGCACGAAGGCCGGGGTGTACGTCGGCATCGGCATCTACGACTACGCACACGTCACCCGTGAGGTGATGGAGGCGGGCAGCCTGCCGATCGACGCCTACGTCGGCACGGGCAACTCGGCCAGCGTCGCCGCCGGGCGGATCTCGTACGCGCTCGGGCTCCAGGGCCCAGCCCTGTCGGTCGACACCGCGTGCTCGTCGTCGCTCGTGTCCGTGCACCTGGCCTGCCAGGCGCTGCGGGCGGGCGAAGCCGACTCGGCCATCGCTGGCGGCGTCAGCCTGATCTTCATGCCGGGCACGCACATCTACATGTCGCAGCTGCGGGCACTCAGCCCCACGGGACGCTGCCGCACGTTCGACGCCTCGGCGGACGGTTACGTGCGCAGCGAGGGCTGCGCCATGATCGTTCTCAAGCGGCTGTCCGACGCCGTCGCCGCCGGTGACACCGTCCTCGCCGTCATCCGGGGGACCGCGGTCAACCACGACGGGCGCAGCGGCGGCCTCACCGTGCCCAACGGGCAGGCTCAGCAGGCCGTGATCGCCGCCGCGCTCGAGGACGCCCGCCTCGCGCCGGCCGACGTGGAGTACGTGGAGGCCCACGGGACCGGCACGCCGCTCGGCGACCCGATCGAGGTGCGCGCGCTCGACGCCGTGTACGGCGCTGGCCGCGACCGACCCCTGCAGATCGGGTCGGTGAAGACGAACATCGGCCACCTCGAGTCTGCATCGGGTATCGCCGGGCTGCTCAAGGTCGTGCTGTCGCTCCAGCACGACAGGCTCCCGGCCCACCTGCACCTCGAGCAGCCGAGCCCGCACCTCGACTGGGACCAGCTCGCCATCGAGGTACCGACCGCCACCCGCCCGTGGGTCCGCGGCGACCGGCCGCGCATCGCCGGGCTCAACTCGTTCGGCCTGAGCGGGACGAACAGCCACGTGATCATCAGCGACCCGCCGGCGGCCGAACCCGCGGCGGCGGCCGGGCCCGCCGAGGACCGGTCGACGCACCTGCTCACACTGTCCGCCCGGTCGCGCGCCGGCCTCGGCGAGCTGGCCGGAGCCGTGGCGACACGCCTCGGGGCGGACGACGCGCCGGCGCTGGCCGACGCCGCCTTCACCCTCAACACGGGCCGCACTGCGTTCGCTCACCGGCTCTCGGTCGTGGCGTCGACGAACGCGGAGGCGGCGACGTCGCTGCACCGCTTCGCCTCGGGTGAGCCCGTGCCGGACGTGAGCGTGCGCGACGTCGGCAGGATGCAGGCGCCCAAGCTGGCGTTCCTGTTCACGGGCCAGGGATCGCAGTACCCGGGCGTCGGTCGCTTGCTCTATGCCGCCGATCCCACCTTCCGCCGGGCGATCGACGAGTGCGAGGAGCTGCTGCGCCCTCACCTGTCCCAGCCGCTGCTGTCCGTGCTCCACCCCGAGCCTGGGGTCGAGAGCCCGATCGACGACACGACATACACGCAGCCGGCGCTGTTCGCCGTCGAGTACGCGTTGTCGCAGCTGTGGGCGGCTCGCGGCGTCCACCCGGCGATGATGCTGGGTCACAGCATCGGCAGCTACGTGGCCGCCCACCTGGCCGGCGTGATGTCGCTGCCGGACGCCGTCGCCCTCGTCGCCGCCCGCGGCCGCCTGATGGGGTCGCTCCCCTCCGGCGGGTCGATGGCGTCGGTGTTCGCCACGGAGGCCGAGGTCGTCGACGCGCTCGTCCCGTTCGACGGGCGGCTGTCCATCGCCGCCATCAACGGCCCCGACAACATCGTCATCTCCGGGTCGTCGGGCGATGTCACGGCGGCGCTCGAGGCGCTGTCGGCCTCGGACATCGACGGCCGGCCACTGACCACGTCCCACGCCTTCCACTCGACGCTGATGGAGCCGATCCTCGACGAGTTCGCCGCCCTGCTGGGGACGGTGGCGATGCGGCCGCCCCGCCGGCGGTCGATGGTGTCCGACCTCACGGGTCGGCTGGCCGGCGACGAGGTGGCCACGCCCGGCTACTGGGTCGAGCACCTGCGCCGCACCGTCCACTTCGCCGACGGCCTGGCGGCCCTGCAACAGGAGGGGTGCAACGTCTTCCTCGAAGTCGGTCCGTCGCCGACGTTGACCGCGATGGGTCAGCGGTGCCTGCCCGACCCCACGCTGGCGTGGGTGTCGAGCCTGCACCGCAACCGCGACGACCTGACCAAGGTGGCCGCCGCGCTCGGCGAGCTGTGGACCGCCGGCATCGACGTCGACTGGGCGGCCTACGACGCCACGTACGCCCGCCGGCGCGTGGTAATGCCGACCGCGCCGTTCCAGCGGCAGCGCTTCTGGGTCCCCCCGACGAGCGGCGTTCGCGCCTCCTCGACCGTGGTCACCGGGCATCCTCTCCTGGGCCCGCGCGTCGTCACCCCGCTCGGACCGGCCCAGTTCGAGACGAACGTGAACGTCCGTCGGCCGCCCTTCCTGGCCGACCGGACGGTGAACGGGCGCAGCGAGATCGGTGCCGGATCCCTGCTCGAGTCGATGCTGGCGGCGGCGGCCGAACTGTGGGGCGACGACACCGCGGTCGAGGTGACGGGCTTCGAGGTCGTCGAGCACGCGGTCATCGACGACGCCGTGCTGCGCTACGCCACGGCGATCGAGCGCACCGGTCGGGTGTCGGCGGCGATGTCGGTCCGCACGGCGGGCCTCGACGGCGCCGTCTGGACGCGGCTCGCCGAGGCCCGCGTGGCACGGCTCGGCGCCGATGATGCGCCGGCCGCGCCGGCGTTCACGCCGCCGCGGCCCGACGACGGGTCGCCGGTCCGCGACCTGTTCGAGACGTGGCGGGACGAGGGCCTGGCCCTCGGCACCCGCTACGAGTGCGTGACCGCCCGCTGGTCCGACGGGTGGCGCGACGTGCTGCAGG
>JANPGL010000612.1:0-10304 GCA_031423915.1 Actinomycetes bacterium
CCTCGCCCCGCTCGCCGCGGTGGGAGGGCTGGCTCCCCACCACCAGCCGGGGGGGGGGGGGGGCGGGTTGGTGCGCCCGGCCCACCGCCGGCACGTCGTTGCGGACCGACGTCCCCGTGTCGACCTGGACCATGAGCACGGCCTTGATGCGGCGCTCGGCGTCGGCTCGCAGGCGCACCTCCACGGCCGCCGGGTCGACCGGGCCATCGGACGCCCCGGGCAGGACCTCGACCTCGACGCCGGCCACGGCCGTCATGGCGCCCCAGTTGACGGCGAACTGGCCCGACTGGAGCACGAGCACCTGGTCGCCCCTCGACAGCGTGTTCGTCGTGGCCATCTCCCAGGCGGCGTGCCCGTTGCCGATGGCGATGAAGGGCGTGCCCTCGGTGCGAGCGATCGCCGGCAGGTCGTCGAACACGCTCTCGAGCACGCGGACCAGCTCACCGCCGTAGATGTCGGGCATGGCCCGGTTCATGGCGTTGAGCACGCGGTCGGGCACGACCGACGGCCCGGGGATGGCGACGAACTCGCGCCCACCGTTCAGCGACGTCTTCACGCCGCCGAGTCTCGCATCGCCACCGGCCGCGTGCTCGGTGGCTCAGCCCTTGCGGTACTTGCGGACCGCGAGCGGCACGAAGACCACCAGGATGCCGATGCACCAGGCGACGGCCTGGAGGGTGGCCGACGCCGTCGGGCCGCCCTGCGTGAGGTTGCGGATGGCGTTGACCGTCAGCGTCACCGGCTGGTGCTTGGCGAAGACCTGCAGCCACCCGGGCATGGTGCTCGTGGGCGTGAACGCCGAGCTGGCGAACACGAAGGGAAACGTCGGCAGGAAGCTGGCCACCTGCGCCGTCTCGGGCTCGCGCACCGCCATGCCGATGAGGGCGAAGATCCAGCTGAAGGCGAAACCGAAGAACAACGCCAGGGCGATGGCGCCCACCGCCGGCAGGAAACCGTTGTGGAAGCGGAACCCGACCAGCGATCCCACGATGATCATCAGCGTCACCACGAACGCGTTGCGCACGAGATCACCGAGCGTGCGACCCATCAGCACGGCCGAGCGCGCCATGGGGAGCGAGCGGAAGCGGTCGACGATGCCCTTGGAGAAGTCCTCCGACAACCCCACCGCCGTGCCGGCCCCGCCGAACAGCACGGTCTGCACAAGGATGCCCGGGATCAGGTAGCTGACGTAGCTGTACGGGAAGCCCTGGGCGGCCAGCGCGGGCTTGAGCGCGCCGCCGAACACGTACACGAACAGGAGCACGAACATGACGGGCTGGATGGTGGAGAACACCGCCAGCTGGGGGGTCCGGAACAGGCGCAGCACGTTGCGCCGGGTGAGCACGGCGGCGTCGCGCACCGGGTTGGCGGCGCGCGGCGTAACGGCGGACGTGGCGACGGCGGTCATGCGGCGCTCCTCTTGCGGCCGCGGCCACGGCCGGCGGGCGCCTCGCTGGGGGTCTCGGCGGGGGTCTCGGTGGCGGCGTGGCCCGTGATGGACAGGAACACGTCGTCGAGCGACGGCCGGCGCAACGCCAGATCGCTCAGCGCGACGCCGGCCTCGTCGAAGTGGCGGACCGCGGCGACGAGCGTGCTCGCCCCTCCGCTGACGCCCACGCTCACGCGCCGGTTGTCGACGTCGGCCTGGGGCCGCTCCGACCCGAGCGAGGCGAGCAGCTCCACGGCCCGGGGAACCGCGTCGGTGTCGGCCACCTGCACGTCGAGCACGTCCGACCCGAGACGGTCCTTCAGCTCGTCGGACGTGCCGGCGGCGATGATCGAGCCGTGGTCGATGACCACGATGCGGCTGGCCAGCTGGTCGGCCTCTTCCAGGTACTGGGTGGTGAGCAGCACCGTGGTGCCGTCGGCCACCAGGTCGCGGATGAAGCCCCACAGGTCGAGCCGGGTTCGGGGGTCGAGCCCGGTGGTGGGCTCGTCGAGGATGAGCACGCGCGGCCGACCGACGAGGCTGGCGCCGAGGTCGAGCCGGCGGCGCATGCCGCCCGAGTAGGTGCGCACGGGCCGGTCGCCGGCGTCGGCCAGCGACAACCGCTCGAGGGCGTCGGTGGCGCGGGTGCGCGCTTCGGCGTTGGTCAGCTGGTAGAGCTGGCCCACCATCTCGAGGTTCTCGCGCCCGGTCAACGTCTCGTCGACGGCAGCGAACTGACCGGCCAGACCGATGAGCTGACGGACCTGGGCGCCCTGCTTGACGACGTCGAACCCGGCGACGGTGGCATGCCCCGCGTCGGGGGTCAGCAGCGTGGCCAGGATGCGAACGAGCGTGGTCTTGCCGGCGCCGTTCGGCCCGAGGAGACCGAGCACGGTGCCCTCCGCCACGTCGAGGTCGACGCCGGCCAGGGCCTGGGTGGAGCGGAACGCCTTGCGGACGCCCCTCGCTTCGATGATCACGGACGGCGACCCTACCACCAGATGCTTGAGTTGACTCAACCTTCGTATCTTCTCAACCTTGTAGTATCATCAAGCATCGTGGCAACCAGCTCAGCGACCCGAGCCCCGGCCGAGGGCGAGCTCGAGCAGCAGCTCTTCGCGCTGGCCGACCGCATGCGTGCCGCCTTCTTCGCCCGCCTCGCCGCCGAGCAGCTCTCGCCGCCCCAGTTCGTGCTGCTGCGCCTGCTCGACGAGCCGCGGCCCATGAGCGCACTGTGCCACGACCTGTTCTGCGATGCCTCGAACGTGACGGGCATGGCCGACCGGCTGAGCGAGCGCGGCCTCCTCGAACGCCGACTCGACCCCAGCGACCGGCGCGTCCGTCTGCTGGCGCTGACCCCGAAGGGTCGCCGCCTCCGCACCCGGCTGGAGCGCGGCATGGTGCCCGACCTGCCGGGGCTGGCCGCACTGCCCGCGGCCGACCGGGCCGAGCTGCTCCGCCTGCTCACCGCAGTCCTCGACCATCCGGCGTAGGCCCGCGGCGCTAGGTTGCCGCCCATGTTCTTGATCATGGGCATGAAGGTGAAGCTCAAGGCCATCGGCAGCGGCACGTTCCACTGCCCGCGCTGCGGCGGCGACCGCCAGTACCGCCGGCTCGAGGCGCGGCGCTGGTTCACGGTGTTCTTCATCCCGGTCATCCCGCTGAAGCATCTCGGCACCGTGGTCCAGTGCGACTCGTGTGGCGGCCAGTTCAGCGAGGACGCGCTGAACGCCCCCACGTCGGTCGACCTGGCCACCGGCGTGGTCGACGCCATGCGCGCCGCGACGTTCGCGTTCGTCCTGCTGCGCGACACCCCGGCCACGGCGCAGGCCGCCATGAAGGCCGTGCGCACCGCGGGTCTGCCGGGCTACGGCGACAGCGACCTGACCTGGGACCGCCAGTCCCGCGCCGACACGAGGCTCGACGAGCTGGTCCGCGCCGTCGGGCCGACGCTCGAACCCCTCGGCCGCGAGCGCTTCCTGGAGGCCTGCCTGGATGTGGGCCTGGCCGAGGGCGACCTCACGGCCGACGGAACGGCGCTGGCCCAGCGGATCGGCGCCGGTCTCGGCCTGACCCGGGCCAACGTCGACGGCGTCGTGGCCCACGTGGCGTCCGAGCGGCGATCGCAGAGCTGAAGCACCAGGGCCGAAGCGATAGGGTCGGTTCCATGCCCTATCCCTTCCCTGCCGCCGACGGCTCGTCCCCCAAGACGAAGCAGTTCAACGACACGCCCGAGATGGGCATCGATCCCGCCAAGCGCTACACGGCGACGATGTGACGTCGATGGGTGACCTGGTGATCGCGCTCGACGCGGCCTCGGCACCGAAGACCGTCAACAACTTCGTCTTCCTCGCCCGTTACGGCTACTACGAAGGCGTCATCTTCCACCGGATCATCCGCAACTTCGTGATCCAGGGTGGCGACCCCACCGGCACCGGCCGCGGGGGCCCCGGGTACCGTTTCGAGGACGAGCTCCCGAAGGCCGGGCGTTACGAGGTCGGCTCGCTGGCCATGGCCAACGCCGGCCCGAACACCAACGGCAGCCAGTTCTTCGTGATCTCCGGTCCCGACGGCGCCCGCCTGCCCCCGCAGTACGCGCTCTTCGGCAAGGTCGTGAAGGGTCTGGAGATCGTCGAGAAGATCCAGTCGGTGCCCGTGAAGAGCGAGCGTCCGGTCGAGGACGTCGTCATCATCTCGGTGGACGTCACCGAGGCCGACTGACCCAGCACGGTGACCGCCGCGTCGGCCCGTCGAACCGACACCGTCTCGATCGCCCAGGCGCGCCGCATCGCGTTGGCCGCCCAGGGCTTCGCGCGGCCGTTGCCCACCGGCGCGGTCGATCGGCGCCACGTGCGCCGGCTCTTCGCGGACGTCGGCATCGTCCAGATCGATTCGGTCAACGTGGTCGTGCGCTCGCAGGAACTTCCCCTGTGGGCTCGCCTCGGCCACCACGGACGCGAGCTCGTCGCGGGCCTGGCCGGCGACGGCGAGGTGTTCGAGTACTGGGCCCACGAGGCCAGCCTGCTGCCGGTGGAGCGGTACCCGCTGTTCCGCTGGAAGATGGCGCGCGACCACCAGTGGAAGGCCATCGACGACCTGCAGCGTCGCCAGCCCGGCTTCGTCGCCGAGGTGCTGGCCCAGATCCGAGAGCGCGGTCCGCTGCGCGCCGGCGAGCTTCGTGCCCCCGGCGAGAAGACGGGGCCGTGGTGGGGGTGGTCGAGTGGCAAGATCGCGCTCGAGCACCTCTTCTGGAAGGGCGAGATCTCGGCCCGTCGCCTGCCGAACTTCGAACGGGTCTACGACCTGACCGAGCGGATCATCCCGGCCTCCGTGCTCGCCGCACCGGCGCCGGCGGCCGACGATGCCCGCCGCGAACTGGTGCGGTTGGCCTCGCGTTCGCTCGGCGTCGCCACGGCGGCCGACCTGTGCGACTACTACCGGCTCAACGTGCCCGCCACCCGGCCGCACATCGCCGAGCTCGTCGAGTCGGGGGACCTGGTGCCCGTGCGGGTGGAGGGATGGAAGGACCAGGCCTACCTGGCCCGCGACGCCGCCGCGCCGCGCCGCATCACGGCCGCCGCGCTCCTGTCGCCGTTCGACTCGCTCGTGTGGTTCCGGCCGCGTACCGAACGCCTCTTCGACTTCCACTACCGCCTCGAGATCTACACGCCGGCCCCCAAGCGGGTGTACGGCTACTACGTGCTGCCCTTCCTCCTGGGCGATGCCCTGGCGGCGCGCGTCGACGTGAAAGCCGACCGCAAGGCCGGCGCGCTCGTCGTGCCCGGCGCGTTCGCCGAGCTGGGCCACCCGCCCGAAGCCGTGGCCGAGGAGTTGGCGGAGGAGCTGCGAGCGTTCGCCGAGTGGCTCGGCCTCGACCGGGTGGTGGTGGGGGACCGCGGCGACCTGGCCGACCCGTTGCGCGCCCTGCTCCGCTGACGCGCCGGGGACCGATCACCGCACCACACCGGTGGCGACGAGCGCGGCGAGCTGCACGCGCGACGTGAGCGTGAGCTTGCCCGTTCGCTCGTTCTCGTGCTTCGCGCCGGCCGGCGCCGTCACGGCGCTCGTCGGACCGTCGGGCTCGGGCAAGACGTCGATCCTGTCGTGCGTCGGCGCACAGCTGCGGCCGGCTTCCGGCGCCATCTGGCTCGGCGGCATCGAGGTCACCGCCCTGCGCGGGCGATCGCTCGATCTCTACCGACGCACGACCGTCGGCATCGTTCATCAGGACGAGCACCTGCTGGCCAGCCTGACCGCCCTCGAGAACGTGCGCGTGGCGGCCGCCCTGTGCGGGCACGGGCACGCCGCGGGGCGGCGCCGCGCCGTCGAGCTCCTCGAACGGCTCGGCCTGGGCGGGCAGCTGCACCACCGGCCCGGGCAGCTGTCGGGCGGGCAACGCCAACGCGTCGCCCTGGCCCGGGCGCTGATGGCCGACCCCGCCATCGTGCTCGCCGACGAGCCCACGGCCCACCTCGACCGGACCACGGTGGCCGAGGTGCACGACCTGCTGCGTGCGGTCGCCCACGAGGGTCGCACCGTCGTGGTGTCCACCCACGACGACCGGCTGAGCGCCGCGGTCGACCGTACGATCGACATGGCAGCCGACCCGGGCCCGACGACCGAGCGGTAACGTCCGACGGCGTGTACCGCGAGCGGGCAAGTCGCATCCCCGGCGCCTTCGTGTGGACCGCCGTCGCCGAGTCCACCGCCACCCGGGTGCTGCCCGACGGCTGCATCGACCTGCTCTGGGACGGCCGCGACGTCTACGTGGCCGGCCCGGACACCCGCGCCCACCGCCACGAGTCCCCCGTCGGCTCGGTGATGCACGGCCTCCGCTTCGCGCCGGGGGCCGCACCCTCGGTGCTCGGCGTGCCGGCCGCGGCGCTGACCGACCAGCAGGTACCCCTCGACGCGCTGTGGTCGCCGGCTGACGCTCGGGACCTGGCCGATCGCCTGGCGGCGGCCGACGACCCTGCGCACGCGCTCGAGGGCGAGGTGCTCCACCGCACCGGGCTCGACGCCGCGCCGCCCGCCCACGCGACCCACATCGTGACGACGCTCCGCCAGGGCGCCACGGTCGACGACGTGGCCGACGGGATGGGCGTGAGCCGGCGCCAGCTCCACCGGCGCTGCCTGGCGTCGTTCGGGTACGGACCGAAGCTGCTGGCCCGCATCCTGCGGCTCCAGGGCGCGCTCGAGCTGGCCCGCGGCGGCGCGCCGCTGGCGGACGTAGCCGTGCGCGCTGGCTACGCCGACCAGGCCCACCTGGCGCGCGACGTGCGCGACCTGGCCGGCGCGCCGATGCGTCAGCTGCTCTGAGCGCCGACCGACGCGTCCGGCAGGGGGGCGAACAGCTCGACGTGGTTCCCGTCAGGGTCGTGGACGATGGCGTAGCGCTGCCCCCAGAACGCGTCCCACGGCGGCTTGTGGCTGGCATGGCCGGCGGCCACGAGGCGGTCGTGGACGGCGTCGACACCGGCTGGATCGTCGCAGTGGAACGCCAGCGCCACCCGGTGCCCGCCGGCCGGGGGCGCCCAGGCGGGGTCGAACGAGCGGACGACGTCGACCGTGTCCCAGGCCAGGCGGAGCCCGCCAGGGAGCGCCAGCTCCACATGGGCCTGATCGTCGGCGTCGGCCGGGAGGTCGAGGCCGAGTCGGCGGTAGAAGGCCAGGGAGGCGGCCATGTCAGCCACGACGATGCCGATCAGGTCGAGTCGTACGTTCATGGCGACGACGGTACGACGATGCGGGGTCGACCGTCTTGGACGAATGGGACACCGATGGCGACGCGCACACCGGTGCGCGCGCAGCGTGGGCAAAACGATCTGGACGCTTGAACGCGACGTGAAGAACGAGCGATTCGATTGCCACGACCCAGCCCGACGATGTTTCCTGTCGTCATGACGAGACTGGCCACAGCGATCGATCGTGACCACCTCCGGGATCTGCACGCCCGGGAAGAGCAGCTGTTCCTGGAGCGTCATCCTGCGTCGGCCGCCCGGGCGACGATCGCCCGGGAGCACCTCGTCGGCGGCGTGCCCATGGCCTGGATGACCCGGTGGCCCGGCGCCCATCCCGTGTTCTTCGAGCGCGCCGAGGGCGCCCGATTCTGGGACGTCGACGGCCACGAGCACGTCGACTTCTGCCTCGGCGACACCGGCGCCATGGCCGGGCACGGCGTGCGTCCCGTGGCCGACGCGTTGCACGCCCAGGCGCTGCGCGGCATCACCACGATGCTCCCGAACGACGACGCGGCCTGGGTGGGCGCCGAGCTGGCCCGCCGCTTCGGCCTGCCGTTCTGGCAGATGGCCATGACCGCCACGGACGCCAACAGGTTCGTGCTGCGCTTCGCCCGCCAGGTCACCGGGCGGCGCAAGATCCTGGTGTTCGACTGGTGCTACCACGGCACGGTGGACGAGACGCTGGCCACCCTCGACGCGGCGGGCCGCGTCGTGCCCCGCCAGGGAACGGTGGGCGCGGCGTTCGACGTGGCGGAGACCACAAAGGTGGTGCCGTTCAACGACGTCGAGGCGCTGCGCGCCGCCCTGGCTCCCGGCGACGTGGCCTGCGTGCTGGCCGAACCCGCCCTCACCCACATCGGCATCGTGCTCCCCGAACCCGGGTTCCACGACGCCCTGCGCCGCCTGTGCGACGAGACCGGCACGCTGCTGGTGATCGACGAGACCCACACCATCTGCGCCGGCCCCGGCGGCGCCACGCGGGCCTGGGGCCTGCGACCCGATGCCTTCGTGATCGGCAAGACCATCGGCGGCGGCATGCCGGCCGCGGCCTACGGCTTCTCGGGCGAGCTGACCCGGCGGGTGGCCCCGCTGCTCGGCGACCCGTCGATCGACGTGTCGGGGGTGGGCGGCACGCTCACCGGCAACGCGCTGGCGCTGGCCGCCGTGCGGGCCACGCTGTCCACGACGCTGCGCGACGACGACTTCGCCCGCATGATCCCGCTGGCCGTGGCGTGGACCGACGGCGTGGCCGACACCATCGACCGGGCCGGGCTGCCCTGGCACGTCCAGCAGCTCGGTGCCCGCGCCGAGTACTGGTTCTGCCCGCCGCCCCGCTCGGGCGCCGAGGCGGCCGCTGCGGTCGACGGCGAGCTCGACGCGTTCATGCACCTCTACGCGCTCAACCGGGGCATCCTGCTCACGCCGTTCCACAACATGGCGCTCATCTCGCCGTTCCACACGTCGCAGGACGTGGCCCGCCACACCGAGGTCTTCGCCTCGGCAGTGGCAGCATTGACCGGGTGATCGACCTGTCGGGCCGCGTGGCCCTCGTGACCGGCGCCGGCTCGGCCGACGGCATCGGCTTCGCCGTGGCCACCGCCCTCGGTGCGGCGGGCGCGATCGTGGCCCTGACGTCGACGACCGATCGCATCCACGAACGGGCCGACGCGCTGCGGCGCGTCGGCGTCGGTGCCAAGGGCTACGTGGCCGACCTGACCGACCCGGCCCAGGCGGCCGCGGTCGTGGGGGACGTGCTCGACGGGCAGGTGCGGCTCGACCTCCTCGTGAACAACGCCGGCATGACGAGCCTGTCGTCGCCCGCCGGCGCCGGCACCCTGCTCGACGACCTGACGCCCGACGCGTGGGCCGCCGGCCTCGACCGAAACCTGACGACGGCGTTCCACGTGATCCGGGCCAGCCTGCCCGCCATGCGCCGGCACCGCTACGGTCGCATCGTGAACGTGGCCTCCACCACCGGCCACACCGGCGTGTACGACGGTGACGCCGCCTACGCCGCCGCCAAAGCCGGTCTGCTCGGTCTGACGCGGGCCGCCGCGCTGGAGGTCGCCCACGACGGCATCACCGTGAACGCGGTGGCGCCGGGCTGGATCGACACCGGATCGGCCACCGACACCGAGCGGGCCGCAGGCCTGCGCAGCCCGATCGGACGGTCCGGCACGCCCCAGGAGGTCGCCGCGCTCGTCACGTTCCTGTGCTCCGGAGGAGCGGGCTACGTGACCGGTCAGGTGATCGTGGTCGACGGCGGCAACGCCCTCGTCGAGGATCACAACCGGCGGGCGCCGGCGGGCCCGTGAGCGCCGACCGGCCGACGGTGCTGGTGACCGGCGCGGCCAGCGGCATCGGACGCTCGTGCCTGACCCGCTTCGCCGAGGGCGGGTGGCGCACGGCGGCGTTCGACCGCCGGCCCGTACCCCACGCGGACGTGATGACGGTGGGCGACGTGCGGGTCGTGGCCGACGTCGACCGCGCCGTGGCCGCGGCCGGCGCGGGCCTGCGCGCCGTGGTGAACGCCGCGGGCGTCTGGAGCGAGGGCCCGACCGACGAGGTGGACGAGGCCGAGTGGGACCGCGTCATCGACACCAACCTGAAGGGCACGTTCTTCGTGTGCCGTGCCGCCATCGCCCCGCTCCGGGCAACAGGCGGCGGCAGCATCGTCAACGTGTCGTCGGACGCCGGCATCCAGGGCAACGCGGGCGCCGCGGTGTACTGCGCCTCCAAAGGAGGCGTGTCGGTGCTGACCAAGGCGCTGGCGCTCGAGCTGGCGCCCCACACCATCCGCGTCAACGCCGTGTGCCCGGGCGACGTCGAGACGCCGATGCTGGCGGGTCAGGCGCGCGACGCCGGCGACCCCGACGCGTACCTGGCCCGGCTGCGCTCGCAGTACCCGGCCGGCGCCGCCACGCGCTTCGTGGCACCCGAGGAGGTGGCGGAGCTCGTGTGGTTCCTGTGCCAGCCGGCGGCGCGCGCCATCACCGGCGCGCTCGTATCGATCGACAACGGCCTGTCGGCGGGGGTGGTCTGACGTGCCGTCGCCCGACCGCCGTCACGCGCCGCCGATCCCGCTCGACGACATCGACAAGAAGATCATCGACGAGCTGCAGGCCGACGGGCGC
>JANPGL010000613.1:0-3176 GCA_031423915.1 Actinomycetes bacterium
ACCGCCGGGTGCCGGTGAGCTCGGCGCCGCGGCACGACTGGAGGAGCTCGCGCTCGCCGCTGTTCCCCCCTCGGCGAGACCTTCGATGCTCTCCATCCTGTCGTTCTCGGGCACGGCCGAGAAGCGGGCTGCGCCGGCACCGTCGGCATGGCGCCCGGCCACAGCCGCCTGGGCCAGCGGCCAACGGACGGACCTGACGTCGGCGCCCGCTCGCATCTTCACGATGGAGACCCTGGCGGCCGCTGCGGCCCTCGCCGGCGCGACCTCGGTGCCCGGCGTCGACCTCGGACCGCTCGCGCAGTTGACTGCGGCGACGCGTCAGGCGGTGCTGGCGTCGGCTGCGCGCGGCCTCGTCGCCGTAGGGGCGGCCGTCGTGGACCCCGACGCAGGCCTGGCGGGTGCCCGCCTCGTCGACCCGGCGTTGTCGGTCACCTTCGACCACGACCTGCTCCTGCAGCTCGCCGTGACCGAGGCGGGCGTGACCCGCCGCGTCGCGTTCGCCGCCCGGCCCGACATGGCCGTGCGCATCGAGCCGATCGTCCACGACGCTGCGCTCGGTGGACTGGTGGCCGTCGCTGCCGTCGCCGTCGACGAGTTGGCCACGGCCGTCGGTACCGCAGCGACGCTCCTCGGCGCCGCCACAGACACCACCGTCGGCTCTGCTGCGGTCGCCGACCTGCCGCGCCCGGTGGCCGTCGCGGCCGTGCGCCAGCAGGCCGACGACCTGGCGCCCTCGGCGCGGAGCTCCGCCGGGCACGGTCACGAACTGTCGGCGGCGGCCGCCGAGATGGTCGCCGTGCTGGCGGCGACGACGCGAGCGGTGCGGCTGCGCTCCTTGTACCGCTACGGCGGGGCGATCGTGGGCGGGGACGCCTGGTTCGCCGCCGGACCCGACGCCGTCGTGTGGCTCGAGTCGACCGACGACCGCACCGTGAGGGCCCGAGTGGTCGACGCCGACGACGTGCGAGGCGCCTTGGGTGCCCTGCTCCCCGGGGGCGGGGCCGAGCGGCTCGCGGCCGCTGCGCCGCCAACGCCGGAACCGCCGCCGCCTTACCCGGCGCGGGCCGGCGCCGAGGCACGGAACGTCGAGGTGCAGTGGTGACCTGGATCGCGCTCGACCCTGACGACCTCAACGACGTGGCGTGCGGACTCGACTGCGCCGCCGACGACCTGGGGGTGCTCGATGGCGGCCTGCCCGGGCTCGCGGCCGCCTGCTGCGCCCCGGCGACCGTGGCGGTCGACCTCGCTGTAGCACTGGGCGTCGCCCGAGCCCGACTGAGCGACGCGCTCGCCTGGCTTTGCACCGGGGCATCCGAGCTACGGACCCGGGCCGATCAGATCGCGGCCGACGCCGGGTTGGTGAGCGCTTTCAGCGCGAGTTGGGACACGGCGGCACCGTCGGGGGCGCCCGCGATCTCGGCTGCCTCCGGCGGCGGCACGGTGTTCGGTGGCGACCTGCTGATCGGACCGCCGTCGGCGTCGCCGCCGCTGCCAGCCGGCCTCACCTGGATGACCGTCGGCGGCGGCCAGCCTCTGTTCGACGACATCCAGATCCTGGTCCCACCCCTCGACCCCACGCCGCCCGCCACCACCACCTCCTACATCGGCGGGCCGGCGGGGAGCCTGTTCGGGCTCTCGCCCGAAGAGCGGGCGCTGGTGGGCATGGACGCTGGCGACGCCAGGCTCGACGATCTCCTGCGACGCGCCACGACGCCGTCGGGGGGCACATACACGCCCGTCGCAGGTAACGTCGTGGCCGCGCTGAACCCCACTCTCGAGAGCATGTACAACCAGCAGCTGATCTGGACGCAGCCGAGCTTCTCGGCGGCCCGTGCCGAGGGATTCAACGGCGGCCTTCAGGAGTTCCAGGACGAGCACGGGTTCAGCAGATCGAGCGCTACCATCGCTACGGACGGCGACTACTGAACCGGACCAGGCGGACCCTCGTCGCCCGCGCACACCACGGCGCTACGCTCGAGCGGTGACGGCGAGCGCGAGGACCATGGGCGCACGTTGGTGGCTGCACGTCGTCCCCGGCGTCGACGACGCCACCTTGGTGCCCGTGACGGGCGAGGTGGCAGTCGGGCGCGACCCGCAGCGAAACGGGCTCGTCCTGTCCGACCCGCGGGTGGGCCGCCGGCACGCCGTGTTCGCGCCCGGCGCCGACGGCCTGCGCGTCGAGACGGTCGACGGGCACGAGGTGGCGGCCGGCGGGCGGCGGCTGGCGGGCGACTCGCCGCTCCGCGGCGGGACGGTTCTCCAACTCGGACAGACGCGGCTGCGCGTCCTCGAGGCGGTGGCGTTCGGACGCCCGGGCGCGGCCGCCGTGGTGACCGCGGTCGGTGCCGATGGTCGGCGCGAGCGCCACGACCTGACCAAGACCACCAAGGTCGGTCGGGACGCGGCGTGGGCAGATCTGGTGGTCGACGACCCGAGCGTGTCGGGGCGGCACTGCGTGCTCGACCTGGTCGAAGGTGGCCTGGCGATCGAGGACCACTCGCGCCACGGCACCCTGCTCAACGGTCGCCGCGTCGGCGGGCGGACGGTCGCCGGCCCCGGCGACACCGTGGGTGTCGGGCGCACGCAGCTCGTGGTGGAGCACGTGGGCGCGTCGCAGGCGGCGCGGGCCAGCGCGGTGCTCGAGGTGGTGGACGAGGACTCCGGTCGCACGCACGACCTGCGGCTTGACGTGCCCGAGGGCATCACGGTGGGCGCCGTCGCCGCGGCCGTGGCGCGACACCTCGGCGTCGACCGGGGCGCCCGGGCGTTGCACCGCGAGCACGACGGACTGTTCCCCAGCGCCGAGAGCGCGTGGGACGCCCTGCCGCTCCGGCGGGCCGAGCGATGGGTCCTGGCACGGGGCGACCAGCCCGCCGACGGCGTGCCCGCCACCGGCGTGCCGCGCCCGGCGTACACGACGACGGTGGTGCGCGAGCCCCGCCACGTGCACGTCGTGACCGTGCATCCCGTCGAGCTGCCGCCGGTGCCCGACGATCTCGGCGCCCGGGCCCGCGGCGTGCCGTGGCAGGTCGCCGGCAGCGGCGTGTCGCTCGGCGTGGCGCTCGTGGTGAGCCTGCTGTTCCCCTCAAGGGGACTGTGGTTCCTGCTGGCCGGCAGCGCCGGCGCGGGGGCGTGCCTGGCGGGCCTGATGGCCGACCGAGCCCGGCGCAGGGCGG
>JANPGL010000614.1:0-3832 GCA_031423915.1 Actinomycetes bacterium
GTCCCGGCCCGGCGACCATCGGCGCCGCGTCGATGACGGCGAGCGCCCGGGCCGCGGCGCGGCGCCCGGCGGCGGACGCCACGGCTCGCCCGTCGTTCGGCGCGTACGCCTCGACCGCACCGGCCAGACCCCTGGCCGCCGCCCAGGCCAACACTGCGGCGTGCCGATCGCTCATCGGCGACGACGCTATAGGTTGCTCGCGATGGCACGGTGGAGCGGGTGGTGCGCGGCGTTCGTCCTCGTGGCGGCAGCCTGCGGCGGCAGCGGTGGGACCAGCACGCCGGAGCCGGCGGGCGGCGGCGCGCCGCTGGCGTCGTGCGTCGTGCGCTTGCACGGCAAGGGCGAGAAGGGCGCGCCCGTCGACACGTCGAGCGCCGTCGCCGTCGTCAGCCCCACCGGCAACGCCGAGGGGTGGGGCGGTCGGCAGTGGGCGTACGACACCGACGAGCGTTACACGGCCGCCGCCACGGTGGTGCGGACGGCGGCCGAGCGCTGCACGAAGGTGGTGCTCCACGGCTTCTCGAACGGCGGGGCGTTCGCCGCCAAGCTGTACTGCCGGGGCGAGACGTTGGGCGGTCGGCTGGCGGGCGTGATCGTCGACGACCCGGTGCCCGACGCCGGCGTGGTCCCGTGCACCCCGGCCGCCGGGGTGAAGGCGGCGCTGTACTGGACCGGGGCGCTCACCCAGGCCGTGGCCGGCTGGTCGTGCGCCGAGCAGGACTGGACGTGCCAGGGCGGCACGACGATCGGCATCGACGCCTACGCCGCCGCGCTGGGCGTGCCCGCGCAGCCCAGCGCGCAAAAGACGCACGCCCCCGACCGCGCCGCGCCCGAGCTGACCGCCTGGCTCTGAGCCGGCGCTCGGTCCTGCCGCGCGTACGCTCCTGGCGTGCTGGCGATCCCGTTCTTCCTGCTGTTCTTCGGTCTTTGGCTCGGCGCCGTCGTCTTCTGGATCATGAAGATCGTCGAGGTGTGCCGGCTGCCCGACTACCAGTACCGGGCCGCTTCTACCGAGAAGACCACGTGGGTGCTGGTGGTCATCCTCGTCGGCCTGATCGGCGGGATCATCTGGCAGTTCTCCAAGCGTGACGACGTGCTGGCGGCCGCAGGCCGCATCGCCGCCGCCCCGCCCGGTTGGTACCCCGATCCCGCCACCGGGACGCCCCGCTTCTGGGACGGCCGCCGGTGGGGTCCGGCGGCGCCGCTCGGTTCCACGTCGCTGCCACCGCCTCCGCCGCCTCGCTGACGGGCGATCGCGTGACCGCGCCGTCCCGGAAGTGCTCTCCTCCATGGTTGCTCGCGCATCAAATGCGCCCCGCCCCGCAGTCATGACGGGCGGGTCGCATCAAATGCGCAGGAGCCGGGTGAGGCGCCGGCCCCGACCCCGGACGCGCCGGTGGCGGGCCTCCCGCAGGAGCCCGCCACCGGTCACACCACCGCTACGTGTCGATCAGGTCGGCGCCATCGGCGTGTAGTAGCCGTTGAGGTCCACGACGATCTGCGTGCCGACCTGCGAGAAGAAGCACACCTCGCCGAAGGCGTTCATGCGCACCTTCACCAGGTTGGCCCGGTCGACACCGCTCACGAAGTTGAGGTTCGAGGCGAGCGGGCGGGCCCGGCCGCACGGGAACACCGTCACGTACCCCTTGCCGGATGCCTCGGTGACCGTGACGTTGAGCAGCACGGCGCGGGCGTCGGTCGGGATGCCGTTCGTGCCGCCGAGCTGCAGCTTGCGCACCTCGCCGGCGCCGTACGGGCCGGTGCGGCGACCCTCGACGCCGGTGCCGTCACGGGTGTCCATGACGCGCACGGGGCTGACCGACGTGAACTCGCTGCCGGGGCCGGGGGCGAAGTAGCCCTGCACGTCGGCGATCACGTTCACGGCCTGGTTGGCGAAGAAGCACACCTGGCCGTCGGCCGGCACGCGCACGGTGACGAGGTTGGCCACGGCCGGGGCCGACGGATCGAAGTTGAGGTTCGACACGGTCGGGCGCGGGTGGTCACACGGGAACACGGTCAGGTAGCCGGCGCTGGTCGCGTCGGCCGTCGTCACGTTCATCGTGATGGCGCGGGCCCCGTCGGCCGGCACGCCGCCGGCGCCTTCGACCTGGAGGGCGAGGACCTCGCCGGCGGCCAGCGGGCCGGGCAGGCGCCCGTTCTGGAGGCCGGTGCCGTCACGGGTGTCGAGGATGCGGGCCGGGTCGAGCTCGTGGTAGCGGAAGCCGGCCACGGCGGCGAAGTCGTTCGCGTAGTAGCCCGACATGTCGGCGATCATCTGCACCTGGGTGTTGGCGAAGAAGCACACGTCGCCGTTGTCGCCCACCTTGACGGTCACCTGGTTGGGCACCGCGACGCCCTTGGTGAAGTTCAGGTTCGAGGCGAGCGGGCGGGGCTGCCCGCACGGGTACGACGTGATGAAGCCGGGTCCGGGCGCCTCGGTGGCCGTCAGGTTCAGCACCACCGCCCCGGCTCCGGTCTCGGGTACGCCGCCGACGCCGGTGATGTGGAGCCTGGTCACCTGACCCGCTCCGAGGGGGCCGACGTGCTGACCCTCCACGCCGGTGCCGTCGCGGGTGTCGAGCACGCGCACGGGGTCGAGCGGGAAGAACGTGCCGCGCACGGGCACGGCCGCCGACGCCGGGCTGGCCGTCATGGCTGCGGCTGTGGTGGCGAGCAGGGCGGCGACGAGGCCGCCCACCGCCCATCGGGATCGCTTCATGGTGTCTCCAGTGGGGTCCGCCGACCCGTTCGGTCGGTCGGCGCTCATGGTCCTGGAGAGGTGTTCGGCGTCCGTGGGGCAGATGTGAGGAGGATGTGAGGCGTTCTCGTGGTTCGCCGATCGGCGAGCGCTCAGCCGCCGTGGCGGCGGAAGAGCGTGATCTTGTCCTCGCCGACCTTGGCGCGGAACTCGGGGTCGTCGATGCCGAGGCCCTCGTGCGGGGCGAGGCAGAGCACGCCGAGCTTGCCCTCGTGCTCGTTGCGGTGGATCTTCGTGGCGGCCACGCCGACGTCGGCGAGGTCGTACACGCCCGACAGCAGCGGCTGGATCTTCCCCTGGGCGATCAGGCGGTTGGCGGCGTACGACTCGGCGTAGTTGGCGAAGTGCGACGAGAGCAGGCGCTTCAGCTTCATCCAGAAGTGCCGGTTGTCGAACTCGACCATGTAGCCCGAGGTGGCCGCGCACGTGACGATGGTGCCGCCGCGCTTGGTCACGAACACCGACGCGCCCATCGTCGAGCGGCCCGGGTGCTCGAAGACGATGTCCGGGTCCTCGCCCACGAGCCCGCGGATGTCGGCGCCGAAGCGGCGCCACTCGCGCTCGTCCTGCGTGTGCTCGTCTTTCCAGAACCGGTAGTTGCCGGCCTTGCGGTCGATGACGGCCTCGCAACCCACCTCGTTGAGCAGCGCCGCCTTCTCGGGGCTCGACACGACGCCGATCGGCGTGCCGCCGCCGTTCAGCACGTACTGGATGGCGTAGCCGCCGATGCCACCGGTGGCGCCCCACACCAGCACGACGTCGCCCTGCTTCATCTGGGCGGCGTTGGCCGACACGAGCATGCGGTAGCTCGTCGAGTTGCACAGCGCGTTGACCGCCGACTCCTCCCACGTGAGGTGGGCGGGTTTGGGCATCAGCTGGTTGGCCTTCACGATCGACAGCTCGGCCAGCCCACCGAAGTTCGTCTCGAAGCCCCAGATGCGCTGGTTGGTGCCGAGCATGGAGTCGTCGTGCGACGACGGGTCCTGGTCTTAGACGTGTTTGCAGTGGATCGTGACCTTGTCGCCGTGATTCCAGATGCGCACGGACGACCCGAAGCGCAGCACGACGCCGGAG
>JANPGL010000615.1:0-2558 GCA_031423915.1 Actinomycetes bacterium
CCCGCAGACCGCGGACCGCGCGAGGAACCACCGTCCCTCGTGTCCGCACCCTGAACACCGCCACGACACGGTGGGCGCCTCACTGGAGAGAGTCGCCTCTCGGCAGGCAGGGTGATGGTGAGGTCTGCAGGCGAATCGGTCTCCGGCGCCACGCCCGCCCGAGCAAAGCGGACGCTGAAGCCGAGGCCTCGAGCGACCGCTGGGGGCATGGCACAAATGACGAGAGGGCAAAGCGCATTGGGCGCCGGCGTCACACGCGCACTCTCGCGTCCTGACCGGCGGCGAACGGACCGCTCGATATCATCCGGTCAAATGCAGCGTCGAGCCGCTCGGGATCCGGATCCAGGAGACCGAGTTGGTCGAAGTCGAACTCTTGGACGGCATCCGCGACGCGCTCGAACCCGTGCGGCGCCTCGTCGACAGCGACGATGCGCTCATCCCGCGCTCCGTCAACGACCAGCACAGCGCCAGCCGCGAGCGCGTCGTGGCCCGAGTGAGCCCGGTCCAGTCGTCGGCCCCGTTCGCCTTCTTCGCCGTGGCCGGCAACGCCCACGGCGCAGCACCCTGGATCTTCCTGCCATCGATCACCCGGCGCTGGTAGGGGTCGGCACGCAGCGACAACGGCCCCGGTGGAGACCACTGACCCAGGCAAAGCTATGAGGCATTTCCGGGCCAAGAAAGACTGCAACATCGGGAAACGATCCTGAGCATGTCCGGCATGTCTCTCGCTGCAGCTTCCGGCCGCCCGCCGTTTCGAGGGCCTGAGCTGGGGCGATGTGTCCTCGGCCGAAATGTGCCTCAAATGTGCCCGATCCGGGCCTATTCGGCGGCACGTTTGGCGTGGCGTCCGGCCTGTGGACCTGGAGGACCCCGCTGCGGAGACGCGCCCGCGTGGTGCTGAGGTGCCTGGCATCGCGCATCAGCACCAACGCCGCCGCAAACGCCTCGCGGCCCTCCGGACCGCTGGTCTCGTCATCATCGACGGGCCCGGGCGTCGCCCGACCTACCGGAGCGCAACGTAGCCAGTGGTGCATAGACGCAGACCTGGGGATCAGACAGCGGGATGCCGGTGCGCAGCGATCCAGGCGTCCCACGCCTGGTGGACGGCAGTGGGGAGCCAGAGCGTGTCCCAGATGTCGAGGAGTGTCGGGAGGTGGAGGTACTCGATGGCGTCGCTGCTGGTGCCTTCCCGGAGCACCGTCTGGTACAGCAGTCGCCGCTCGACGGGATCGGCGAGATCGAACCGGTTGTGACCGTCGGACCAGTACAGGCGGAGGGGAAGCTCGACGACACCGACCGCAGGCCCACGCGACGGGTCCCACGACGAAGGCGGGATGGCCCCACGCGAGCGGCTCGTTGGCCGCTGATCGTCGGTCTGGGCGCCCACCCCCACGACGGTACCGGCCCCCGGCGCAGGGGCCGAGGGGTCTTCGACCGGCCGAGGGTTCTTCGACCGGCGGTACCGGCCAGTGCGGCGGGCCGACGGCTGCCGGCACACCGGGGCGGGGAGTGCGGGTGTGTACGTTCGCGATGATGGATGCGGATCGTTGCCAGTTCCTGTTCGGGTCGGACGTGGCGCCGATCGACGTGGACGACGATGACGAGCTGATCGGGTTCTTCGAGCGTGATCTGGCCGCCCGGGACACGCTCGGGTTGGACCGGTCGCGTGCCCTGATGCGGCTCATCGTCGCCCGCCAGGTGCTGCGGGACAAGCCCCCCGCGACCTGGGCGACCGCACAGCGTCTGCTGGCGGCCGGGATGGATCGGTCGCTGGTGTTGAACGAGTTGACGATGGCCGCGATGGTCGAGATGCAGCGCTGCCTGGAGGACGACGGCGCCGGGTTCGACGAGGAGCGGTTCGCATCGTCGCTCGCCGCGTTGCCGCTGCCGACCGTCGACGAGATCGACGCCGCCATCGATCGCCTGACGTCAACCAGGCCTGGCATCCCGATCGTCGACCTGGAGGACGCGGTCGTGTTCGCGCTCGGCCGCAGCGACGACGACGAGTTGGCGGCGTCGCTGGTGGCACGGGTGATTGAGCACGGACTCGACGATGACAGCCGGCTGCTTCTGTTGGCCGAGGACCGGGTGGTACACCTGCCGTCATTGACCGCCGGCGCGGTCGCGACCCACCGGCTGACCGAGACCGAGTTGGAGCTCGGGATCCTCAGTTGTGTCGCCAGCGACCTCGCGGTCTTCGCGTGGATGGACGACGTTCATCTCGCCAGCGGTGAGCCGCTCGACATGTTCTCGGCCGAGACCGGCCATCTGGCCTGGACGGGACCCGATGGTTGGCTGTCGGGCTACGCGCCCGGCGACGTCATCGCCGTCCGGGTGACGGACGGGATCGTGACCCACGCGTCGGTGCCTCCGCCGGTCGTGGATCCGCGGCTGGTGGCGCGCGTCGTAGCGGTGCACGAACGAGAGACCCGGGAGTCGGGCCTGCCGTTGACGTTGGTGGACCTGGCCGCGGCGTTGCTGATGGACGACGACGAGGTGTTCGAGGCACCGCGCCCGCCGTTGAGCGAGTTGTGCGATCGGGCCGGGCTCGACGTCGA
>JANPGL010000616.1:0-3626 GCA_031423915.1 Actinomycetes bacterium
TCGCCCCCGGCTGGCCGAAGGAGTACGGCGGCGGGGGCCTCAGCGCGCTGGAGCAGGTGATCATTGGCGAGGAGTTCGCCAAGGCGGGCGTGCCCACCGGCGGACCGAACGACGTGTTCGGCATCCAGATGCTCGGCAACACGCTGCTCCAGTGGGGGACCGAGGAGCAGAAGAAGCACTACCTGCCGCGCATCCTGTCGAAGGACGACACCTGGTGCCAGGGGTACTCCGAGCCGAACGCCGGCAGCGACCTCGGCAGCCTCGGGTGTCGCGCCGTGCTCGACGGCGACCAGTGGGTCATCAACGGCCAGAAGATCTGGACGTCGGCCGGCCAGTACGCCGACCACATCTTCCTGCTCACCCGCACCGACCCGACGGGCCCGAAGCACAAGGGCATCAGCTTCCTTCTCGTCGACCTGCGCCAGCCCGGCGTCGAGGTGCGGCCCATCAGGATGATCACGGGCGACAGCGAGTTCTGCGAGACGTTCTTCACCGACGCCACGGTCCCCAAGGACGACGTGGTGGGCGGTGTGAACAACGGGTGGGGTGTCGCCATGACGCTGCTCGGCTACGAACGTGGCGAGGCGGCGGCCACCATGCCGATCCGCTTCCAGGGCGAGCTCGACCGGCTGCTGCTCCTGGCTCGCGAGCGCGGGTTGGCCGACGATCCGGTGGTGCGCCAGAAGCTGGCGTGGTGCTACTCGAAGGTGCAGATCATGCGGTTCCTGGGCATGCGGACGCTCACCGGGTTCCTCCGGGGACGTCACCCCGGCCCCGAAGGCTCCACGTTCAAGCTGTACTGGAGCGAGTACCACCGCATCGTCACCGAGCTCGGCGTCGACATCCTCGGAGCCGAGGCGCTGACCCCCACGGGACGCCACCCGGCCAGCGCGTTCCAGACCGACGACGTCGGCGCGCCGAACGACTCGAACTCGTGGGTGGGCACGTTCCTGAACGCACGCGCCGGCACCATCTACGCGGGCACCAGCCAGATCCAGCGCAACATCATCGGCGAGATGGTGCTCGGGCAGCCGAAAGAGCCGGTCCCCAAGTGAGGCGACGCACCAAAGGGATCGGCGTGCTGCGGCTGGCCCGGACGGGCCTGGCCGTCGTGCGACACCCCGACCTGTGGGCGGTGGCGGTGCGACAGGCGAGCCGCCTGCGTGCCCCCGGCCGTGTCGGCCCGGCGCCCGAGTACCTGGCCTTCCGTCTGGTCACCCAGTACGGCGCCAGCGATCACCGACCGGATCCCGACGACGTGCTCGGCTACCTGCGCTGGTGCCGGCAGTGGAAGTCGCTCGAGCGATGATCCCGGCCCGGGCGACGCGGTAGGGGTTCGACGATGCCGAGCGCATTGGTGCTGAACGCCACGTTCGAGCCGCTCAGCATCGTGTCCTCGCGTCGCGCCGTCTGCCTCGTGCTGGCCGACAAGGCCGAGATCGTCCACGACGACGGCACCGCGCTCCACGCGGCCCGGATGAGCGTGCCGACGCCGCTCGTCATCCGCCTGCGGTACGTGGTGAAGGTGCCGTACCACCGCCGCACGTCGCTGTCGCGCCGAGCCGTGTTCGCCCGTGACGCCCATCGCTGCCAGTACTGCGGGGTCGCGGCCGACTCGATCGACCATGTGATGCCCCGCAGTCGGGGCGGCGAGCACGCGTGGGAGAACGTGGCGGCGGCGTGCCGGCCGTGCAACCTGCGCAAGCGGGACCGGACGCCCGACGAGGCGGGCATGCGCCTGGCCCGAGCGCCGAGGGTGCCGCGCGAGCTGGCATGGGTCGTCCTCGCCGTCGATCGCGTTCCCGAGGCCTGGAAGCCGTACCTGGCGCGCGCCAGCTGACGGGGGTGGATTCCCGGTCGAGCTGGACGGTGGAGCGCCACCGGGGGACCGCGTCCTCGTTCCACGCCCGCGAGCTGCCCGAGTCGGCGACGCGCGCCGTGTGGGTGCACGACGTGTCGGCTCCGGCGGTGGTGCTCGGTTCGGCCCAGCGCGACGACCTGGTCGACCGTCAGGCGGCGACCGCCGCCGGCGTCGAAGTGGTGCGGCGCCGCAGCGGCGGGGGAGCCGTGCTGCTCGTCCCGGGCGAGGTCGTGTGGGTGGACGTGCTCCTGCCGCGAGGCGACCCCCTGTGGGTCGACGACGTCGGCCGGTCGACGACGTGGCTGGGCGAGGCGTGGGCCGAGGCGCTGGGGGAGGGGGCCGAGGTGCACCGCGGCGGGATGGTCCACACCCCCTGGTCGGCCCTCGTGTGCTTCGCCGGGCTCGGTCCCGGCGAGGTGACCAGAAGCGGGCACAAGCTCGTGGGCATCAGCCAGCGCCGGACGAGGGAGGCGGCCCGCTTCCAGTGCGCGGTGTACTCCCGCTGGGACCCCAGCGCCCTGGCGGCGGTGCTCCGCCTCGAGCCCGAGGACCGAACCCGCCTGGTGGAGGACCTGGCGTCGGCGGTGGCCCCCGCCCGACCCGCGGTCGACGAATTCCTGGACCACCTCGAGACTTTGTGACGGCTCGGTTCGCCGTCGCCGGCGTTGGTGAGCGTAGGTTCTCGATAGTCGTTGTAGGGCGCAACGAATGAACGCAGGGGCCGCACGTGCCGATCGTCGACAGCCACATCCATCTGCTCCCCGGGCGGCTGGCCGCGAAGGTCCGCGCCTACTTCGAGCAGAACCTGGCGGGGGAGCTGGCGTACCCGATCGACCACGGTCTGGTCCGCGAGCGCCTGGCCGCCGAGGGGGTCACGCACGCCTGGTCGCTGCCCTACGCCCACAAGGCGGGTATCGCCGAGGGGCTCAACGAGGCGTCGGCGGCCACGGTGGCGGCGAGCGAGGGCGGGCCGCTGCGCGTGATCGGAGGCGCCACGGTCCACCCCGACGACGGCCGCCCCGACCTCACGATCAGGCGGGCCGTCGAGGACCACGGGCTCCGGGTGGCCAAGCTCCACTGCTCGGTCGGTGACTACGAGTGCGACGACGCCCGACTCGACGGCTTCTGGGCCTACGTGAGTGAGCACCGCATCCCCGTGGTGATCCACGCCGGCCACGCCACGACGGGCTTCACCGAGGCTGCGGAGCTGGTGACGGTCGGACTGGTCGCCGAGCGCTTCCCCGACGCCCGCGTGATCATCGCCCACTGCGGCCACCGAGACGTGACGGCGGCGCTGGCGCTCCTGGCCGCCCACGCCAACGTGTACGCCGATCTCACGCCGGTGGTGCGCGAGGCCGTGGCCATCACGCCCGAGCTGGCCGCTCCGTTCGCCCGCAAGCTCCTGTTCGGCAGCGACGCCCCCAACGTGGTGCGCACGGTGTCGGCCGGCCTGTCCGAGCTCGACGGTTGGCCCATCTCGCCCGGCGCACGTCAGGCCATCAAGGCCGACAACGCGCTGCGGCTCCTCGACGAGATCCGCTGACCGGCGGGCGTAGCCGCCCCGCCGCGGGTTCGTCCGGGGGCGCTCCGACGAGTTCGAACCCGCCACCGTCGTCCCGAGCCTGATCCGGACCCCGGTCGAAGCCCGTCGGAGCCCTGGTCCTTGCGCGCCCCGTGTCCACCTTGGACCGCCCCGGCGAGGTGGTTAGCCCGTGGGGGCCCACGTGGGCGCGCGCGGCGCGGGCGGGGAGGGTGCGCGGGGGGT
>JANPGL010000617.1:0-2800 GCA_031423915.1 Actinomycetes bacterium
CGCCGCGGCCGCCGACACGCCGGCGCGCAGCGCGGTCACGGTGGCGCCGTCGAGCGCGCCCGATGCTCCCGACGCCAGAGCAGAGGTGCGCCGACCCTGCGCCTCGTAGGCGAGCACGCGGGCCTCGGTGAGCCGCCGCTCGGCGGTGTAGGGCCCGTCGAGCGCGGCGGTGATCCGGTCGACCTGGCGCCCCTGCAGCTGGCTGGTGCGCACGAACACGCCGACCGACAGCACCGTGGCCAGCGCCAGTGGCACGTTGAGGAGCCGGCGGAACCGCACGCTCGCCCAGGCCTGCACGGCGACGAGCAGGACGACGAGCAGCGCCAGGGGGACGAGCGTGAGGAACGTCACCAGGCGACGACCGTCGCGCAGCGACGTCGCGCTGCGCTGCACGGCGAGCTCGTGCAGCGCGCTCACGGCCTCGGCGTTGCCCCGCACGAGGTTGGCCATCGTGGCCGACGCCGCGGTGCGGTGGGCCGTGGCCGCGACCGTGTCGCCGGCGGCGGCGGCAGCCTGCGCCCGGGCGACGTCGGCGGCGTAGACGGGCACGCTGCGCAGCGCCCGACGCAGCGGTGACTCGGCGATGGGGCCGAGCTTGGTGAGCTGGGCGGCCCGCTCGAGCGCGTTCACGCCGGCGGCCATGGCCTGGAGGTAGCGCAGCTCGGTCGAGGCGTCGGCGCCGGGCGACGCCAGGGCCGCGGCCTGCGATTCGGCCAGCGCGAAGGCGGCGTCGGCGTCGCCGGTCTCGCTGGCCACCGCGGCCGTCGACGACGAGAGCTCCCGCACGTCGCTGCGCCGCGCGGCCGACGTCACCGCCGTGGTGACGGCGCCGAGGGCGGCGACCACCGCCAGGGCCACCGCGGCGGCCCGCAGCGTCGAGGGCGTGTGCCTGGCCCGCACCGGCGTGGCGCGGCGGGTGGCGATGACAGCGGGGTTTGCCGGAACGGGCGCGGGGGACGAGGTGGCGGAGACGGTCATGGGGGTCGAGGAGACGGTAACCCTGGCATCGGTCGGGAGGCGGCAGCCGTTCGTCATCCTTGCGCGGTTTTGGCGCCCGGGGCGCTCAGCGCAGCGCGTCGCCGATGCGTTCGAGCGCCTGGGCGATGCGGCCCACCGGCGCCGTGTAGCTGAACCGCACGTGGCGGTGACCGGCTCGGATGCCGAAGTCCGCGCCCGGGGTGCAGGCCACGCCCGCGGCGTGCAACAGGTGTCGGGCCACGGCGGCCGAGTCGTCGCCGAAGCGCGTGCAGTCGGCGTACACGTAGAACGCGCCCTGCGGCACCACGGGCACGTCGAAGCCGATGCGCCGCAGACCGCCCACGAGCAGGTCGCGGCGACGCTGGAACTCCTGGCGTCGTTCCTCGACGAGCGCCCACACGTCGGGTTGGAAGCAGGCCAGGCCGGCGGCCTGCGCCACGGCGGGCGCCGAGATGTAGACGTTCTGGGCGATGCGGGTGACGGCGTCGAGCGCCCAGTCGGGGCACACCAGCCAGCCGAGGCGCCACCCCGTCATGCCGAACGTCTTCGAGAAGCTGTTCACGACGAACGCGTCGGCCGTGTGGGCCAGCACCGTCGAGGGCGCGGTGTCGTAGACGAGCTCGCCGTAGATCTCGTCGACGTACAGCGCGCCGTCGCGTGCCGCCGCGACGTCCGCGATGGCGGCCAGCTCGTCCGGGGCCACGGTGGTCCCTGTCGGGTTGGAGGGGGTGGCCAGGAGCACGCCGACGGTCCGCTCGGTCCACGCCGAGGCGGTGAGCGACGCGTCGAGCTGGTAGCCGGTGTCGGCGCCGACCGGCACGCCGACGTCGACGCCGTCGAACAGCCGCACGAAGTTGCGGTTGCACGGGTAGGTGGGATCGCTCAGCACCACCTCGTCACCCGGTTCCACGGTGGCGGCCAACGCCATCACGAGCGCGGCGCTGGCGCCGGTGGTCACCACGATGCGCTCGGAGGGGACGGTGACGCCGTACCGCTCGGCGTACATGGCGGCGATCGCCTCGCGCAGCGGCGGGATGCCGAGCGACCCGGTGTAGGACACCTTGCCGCTCGCCGCCATCGCCGCAGCGACCTCGCTGGCCTGCGCAGGGGTGCCGAAGTCGGGCTCCCCGGCGAGCAGGAAGATGACGTCGCGGCCCGTGGCGGCGAGCCGCCATGCGTCCTCGGCCACCTCCATGACGCGGAAGGCGGCGATGCCGGCGGTGCGGTCGGCCAGTCGAGGCATGGCGCGCAGTCTGGCATCCAGGTGGCATCATCGACGCTCGACCATCACCGCGCGCGTCGGGCGGCAGTGCGGTGGACGACGCGGGAGAGCGACCGAGCGGTGATCGTGTTCGATGCGGTGACGAAGCGCTACGCGGACGGCCGCACCGCGCTCGATGCGCTCGACCTCGTCGTCCCCGCCGGTCAGGTCACCGCCCTCGTCGGCCCTGCCGGTACCGGCAAGACCACGGCACTGCGGCTCGTGAACCGGCTGTTGGACCCGACGGCGGGTCGCGTGCTGATCGACGGTCAGGACGTGGCCCACCTCGACCCGGTCGCCCTGCGCCGGGGCATCGGCTACCTCACCACCACCGGTGGGCTCCTGCCCCACAAGGACGTTCTCGGCAACGTGTGCATGGTGCCGAGGCTGCTCGGCTGGGAGCGCGACGCCTGCCGGAAGCGGGCCCTCGAGGTGCTCGAGCTGGTCGGCCTGTCGGCCGCGCAGGCCAGCGCGTTCCCGTCCCAGCTCGACGCGGTGTCGCGCCAGCGGGTGGCCCTGGCCCGGGCCGTCGCCGCCGAGCCGGCGTTGCTGTTGCTCGAC
>JANPGL010000618.1:0-4467 GCA_031423915.1 Actinomycetes bacterium
CAAGGCGACGCCGAACGCGATGGTCGCCAGTGCGGCGAGGCACGTTCGCGTATATCGGAACGTGTTGAGGAGTCGTGCCGTACGCCGTCCCGTGTAGTCGAAGAATATCTGCGCCACGCAGCCCATCAGGTAGCAGATGAGGCCGATGAGCGCGAAGGCCCCTCCGAGAAACTGCCAGTAGAACGAGAACGTCAACGGACCGATCGTGACCGGCCCCTGCACGAAGGGCACCATGAGGAGCGTTCCGAGAACGAGGAGCGCGATACCGGGGCCGTAGACGAAGAAATCGGCGCCGTAGACGAACATGGCGCGCAAGTTGATCCAGGCGGCCTGGAACGGCGAGAACCAGCCCATCCGGCGGTGGTGGCTCACGCGCCCGTCGCGGTCCTTCAGGAAGTGCACCGGCACCTCGGCGGTGCGGAGCTCCATGTGGACGCTCTTGAGCACCATCTCTGAGGCGTACTCCCACGACTGCGACTGGATCTGCATGCGCTCGAGCGCGTCGCGCGTGATCCCGCGCATGCCGCAGTGGATGTCGGAGAACTTCGACCGGTAGAGCCGGTTCAGGATCCACGTCGTCAGCGGCGTGCCGAAGTACTGGTGGTGGGGCGGCATCGACCCCTTCTCGATCGAGCCGGCCCACCGGGAGCCCATCACGTACTCGTACCCCTGCTGGAACTGCTCGACGAACGGCGCCAGGAGGCGGAAGTCGTAGGTGCAGTCGGCGTCGCCCATGATCACGTAGCGGCCACGGATGTAGGGCACCGCATCGATGTAGGCCCGGCCGAGGCCACGCTTGGGCACCCGGAGCACACGCGCACCGCCGGACAGTGCGAGCGTGGGCGTGTCGTCGGTGGAGCTGTCGACGATGAGGATCTCGCCGCGCACACCGGCGGCGGCCAGGCCTTCGTGGCACCACGCCACGAACGTCTCGACGGTGACGGACTCGTTCAACGCCGGCACGACGATCGACACCAGCGGTTCCGGCTCGTCGTTCGCCGGCACCAGGAGCGCGATCCGACTCGGGGTGCGGCCCAGCTCTCCGGCGTCACCCGCGAGAGCCGCCGACCCGACCATCCACTCCATCACGTCAGCCATGGGAGCAACGTACCGCCGCACCGCGCCTGGGCGATCGGGCTCCCGACGACAGTTGGGCCGATGGTCGCGAAGCTTCGCGGGCCGTTCACCGCACGGCCACCGACCAAGGCGTGGCCTCGCCGATGGCCAGGCTTCAGCGTCCGTTCACCGAGCCGCCAACCGGCTCCGTGAAGATCCTCGGCATGGAGTCCGGCGGGTTCGCAGCGTCCTTCCTCACCGAGACGTTCGAGGTGCTCCGAGCCCTCGACGTCGATCGCATCGAGGAGCTGGCCGTCGGCCTGGCCTCGGTACGTGAGCGCGAAGGTCGGTTGTTCATCCTCGGCGTCGGCGGCTCGGCCGGGCACGCCAGCCACGCGGTGAACGACTTCCGCAAGCTGTGCGGGTTCGAGGCCTACGCGCCCACGGACAACGTTTCCGAGCTCACCGCTCGCACCAACGACGAGGGGTGGGACACGAGCTTCCGGGCCTGGCTCGAGGTGTCTCGCCTGCGAGCCTCCGACGGCATCCTCGTGTTCTCCGTCGGCGGTGGCGACCTCGAGCGCAACGTCTCGGCGAACATCGTCAACGCCCTGCAGTTGGCCGAGTCGTTGGGCGCCTCGATCTTCGGGATCGTCGGTCGCGATGGCGGCTACACCGCCAAGGTCGCCACGTCGTGCGTGGTCATCCCGCCGCTCTACGCCGAACGCATCACCCCGCACACCGAGGGCATCTGCGCCGTGGTGTGGCACCTGCTCGTCTCCCACCCCGTGTTGCAACAGCGCAGCACGAAGTGGGAAGCCGTGGCGGCGGTCTGAGCCATGCGACGCATCTTCATCGTCGGAGGCGCCGGGTTCATCGGCAGCCACTTCACCGATCACCTGCTGGCCCGCGCCGACACCGCCGGCGTCACGCTGTACGACAACTTCACGTCCGGCCGCGGGTGGCACTACGCGGCGCACGCCGACGATGCGCGCCTCACGGTCGTGAAGGGCGACGTCAAGGACGACGACCTGCTGACCTCCTCCATGGGGGGTCACGATCTGGTGATCCACCTGGCGTCGAACCCCGACATCGCCAAGGCGATGACCGACCCGACGATCGACTTCGACGAGGGTACCTACCTCACGCACCGGGTCGTCGAGGCCATGCGCCTCAGCGGCGCGGGCACCATCATGTACGCGTCGGGTTCCGGCGTGTACGGCGACCTGGGCGAGCTGGACGCCACCGAGGGTCACGGTCCGATGATCCCCATGTCGACCTACGGCGCCAGCAAGCTCGCCGGCGAGGCGCTCATCTCGTCGTACTGCGCCATGTTCGACCTGCGCGGCGCCGCGTTCCGATTCGGCAACGTGGTCGGCCCCCGCCAGACGCACGGTGTCGGGTTCGACTTCGTGCGCCGACTCCTCGACGACCCGACCTGCCTGCGCATCCTGGGCGACGGCACCCAGTCGAAGAGCTACATCCACGTCGACGACGTGGTCCGCGCCGTGCTCGGCGTCGCCGACAGCACCGCAGAGGCGCCCACCGGCACCTTCGGCGCCTACAACGTCGCCACCGGCGACTACATCACCGTCACCGAGATCGCCCTGCTGGCCTTCGACGTGTTGGGCCTCGACCCGGTCGACGTGGGCCTCGACTACACCGGCGGCGATCGCGGGTGGAAGGGCGACGTGCCCGTGGTCCGCATCGCCACCGACAAGATCCGTTCGACCGGCTGGCGATGCGAGCGCTCGACGCGCGCCGCGCTACGCGCCTCGCTGGAAGCGATGCTGCCCGACGCCCGGGCGGGCAAGCTGTGAACCTGCGCCCGGCGGTGTTCCTCGACCGCGACGGTGTCGTCAACGCCGCCAGCGTGCGCGACGGTCGCCCCCATCCCCCGGCCACGCTCGACGAGTTGCGCATCCTCGATGGCGTCCCCGAGGCCTGCCGGCGCCTGCGCGCCGCCGGTCTGCTGGTGCTCGTCGCCACGAACCAGCCCGACATCGCCCGCGGCGCCACGTCGGCCGGCGAGGTGGCCCGCATCAACGACGTGCTGCTCGAGCAGCTGGCCATCGACGCCGTGCTCGTGTGCCCGCACGACGATGTCGACGGCTGCCATTGCCGCAAGCCCAAGCCCGGTCTCCTGCTCGACGCCGCCGACGCCTGGGGCGTCGACCTCGGCCGCTCCACCATGGTGGGTGACCGGTGGCGCGACATCGACGCCGGCCACGCCGCCGGCGTCTCGACCGTCTTCCTCGACCGTGGCTACCTCGAGCGCCGCCCCCGCGAGTACGGGCTCCGCTCCGACGAGCTCATCCACGCCCTCCCCTTCATCCTCGCCCGCGCCGACCAAGGAGCACGCGTCCCGTGACGACCACCGCTACCGATCTCAACGTCAAGGTCTTCGCCGACGGCGCCGACCTCGCCAGCATCCGCGAGCTTGCCGCCGATCCGTTCATCAGGGGCTTCACGACGAACCCGACGCTCATGCGCCAGGCCGGCGTGTCCGACTACGAGCGCTTCGCTCACGAGGTGCTGGCCGTCATCGGCGATCGCCCGATCTCGTTCGAGGTCTTCTCCGACGAGTTCGACGAGATGGAGAAGCAGGCGCGGCGCATCGCCGAGTGGGGCCCGAACGTGTTCGTGAAGATCCCGGTGGGCAACACCCAGGGCGCGGGCAGCGAGGACCTCGTCCGCCGGCTCGCCTCGGCCGGGGTGCAGCAGAACGTGACCGCCATCTTCACCATGGATCAGACCCAGCGCATCGTCGACTGCCTCGCCGGTGGTCCGGCCGCCAACGTCTCGATCTTCGCCGGCCGCATCGCCGACGCCGGGGTCGACCCGTTGCCCGTGATGGCCGACGCCGTGGCGCTGCTGTCCGATCACCGCAACATCGAGCTGATCTGGGCCAGCCCGCGCGAGGTCCTCAACGTGGTGCAGGCCGACGCCGTCGGCTGCCACATCATCACGGTCACGCACGACCTGCTGCGCAAGCTGCCCGGTCTCGGCAAGGATCTGGACGTGTTCTCGCTCGAGACGGTCCAGATGTTCCGACGCGACGCCGTGAGCGCGGGCTTCTCGCTGTGACGGAGCCCTCCACCGAGCAGGACGTCGCGGGCGCCGCGGCGGCCCGCCGACAGTCGTTCGGGCAGGTCCACGAGCTCGGCGCGCTCGATCGGCTCGGTCGGTGGATGTCGGTGCGCCGCGTGCGCGTCGCAGTCGGTCCCGTGCCTGGCCGGACCGTCGCCGACGTCGGCTGCGGCTACCACGCCGACCTGGCCCGCCACCTGTTCGGGCGGGCGCTCGAGATGGTGCTCGTCGACGTGAGCATCGACCCGGCGCTGGGGGGGCAGCCGGGGGTTGGCGGGTTCGAGGGGTACCTTACCGAGGCGCGGAGCGCCCGCCCCCCGG
>JANPGL010000619.1:0-25537 GCA_031423915.1 Actinomycetes bacterium
TCGAGGGCACCACCGACGGGCACCCGCTCGTCTACCTCGATTCGGCGAACTCGAGCCAGAAGCCGCGCGCCGTCATCGACGCCATGGCCCGCTTCATGGAGCACGACTACGCCCCGGTGAACCGCAGCGCGTACCGAATGGCCGCGGCGGCGAGCGACCTCTACGAAGGCGCCCGCACCAAGGTGGCCCGGTTCGTCAACGCGCCGCACGCCCACGAGATCGTGTTCACGAAGAACGCCACCGAGAGCCTCAACCTGGTGGCCCGGGCGTGGGGCGGCGCCAACCTGCGCGCCGGCGACGTGGTGGTGCTCACGCACCTCGAGCACCACGCCAACATCGTGCCGTGGCACCAGCTGGCGGCCGAGCGTGGCATCGAGCTGCGCTGGGTCCCGCTCACCGCCGACGGCCAGCTCGACCTGACCGACCTCGACCGTCTGCTCGACGGCGCCAAGGCCTTCTCGTTCTCGGCCATGTCGAACGTGCTCGGCACCATCATGCCGGTGCGCCGCCTCACCGACGCCGCCCACGCCGCGGGGGCGTTGGCCATCGTCGACGCCTGCCAGTACGTGCCCCACAACGCCACCGACGTCCAGGCCATGGGCGCCGACCTGGTGGCGTTCTCGTCGCACAAGCTGTGCGGGCCCACGGGCATCGGCGTGCTGTGGGGCCGCGAGGCCGTTCTCGACGCCATGCCCCCGTTCCTCGGCGGCGGCAACATGATCGCCGACGTTCGCCTCGACGGCTTCACGACGGCGCCGCTGCCGGCGAAGTTCGAGGCGGGTACGCCGCCCATCATCGAGGCCGTGGGTCTCGGGGCGGCCATCGACTACCTCCAGGGCCTCGGCATGGCGGCCGTTCGCCAGCACGAGATGACCCTCACCCGCTACGCGCTCGACACGCTGCGGGCCCGCCTGGGCGATCAGATCAACATCTACGGCCCCGACAACGTCGAGGTGCGCGGCGGCGTGTTCAGCTTCGCTCTCGCCGACGTGCATCCCCACGACGTGAGCCAGGTGCTCGACGAGACCAACGTGTGCGTGCGCGCCGGCCATCACTGCGCCAAGCCGCTGATGCGTGTGCTCGGCGTGAACGCCACCACCCGGGCCAGCGTGTACGTGTACAACGACGAGCACGACATCGACGCGCTGGCCGACGGCCTCGAGCGCGCCGCCGCCCTCTTCAGCTTCTGACGACGACCCTGGGAGACTTCCCGCATGCCCGGCCTGGAAGACCTGTACCGCGAGATCATCCTCGACCACTACCGGAGCCCCCGGAACCGGGGCGAGCTGCCGGTGCCGCCGGCCCACATGAGCGAGGGATTCAACCCGCTGTGCGGCGACGAGATCCGAGTGTTCCTCGACGTCCACGACGGCGTGGTCACCGACATCCGCATCGCCGGCCAGGGGTGCTCCATCAGCCAGAGCTCGGCGTCGATGATGTCGTCGGCGGTGAAGGGCAAGACCGTGGCCGAGGCCCGCCGCGTGCTCGCCGCGTTCAAGGCCATGATGGGCATCCACGAGGCCGGCCTCGACGGCGCCGATGGCGAGACCGACGCGTCGTTGGCCGACGTCAAGCTGGGCGATCTCGAGGCGCTGCGCGGCGTCGTGAAGTTCCCCGTGCGCATCAAGTGCGCCACCCTCGCCTGGAACACGCTGAGCCAAGGCCTCGACGACGTCGAGGCCCCGTAGGCACGTCTCGACGACGTCGAGGTCGGCTGACGGCTTGCGGCGCCGTTGACGCTTTCTCCTCGCATCATCCCCGCTTAGCCTCGGCTTAGCCACCGTGCGTAGTCGTTAGACCACGCTTAGGGAAGTTTCCGATGTCCAGACGGCTTCGGGGTCAAGGACCAGAACGTCGCCCGTCACCATGTCCTCACGACGACAGCGCAAAGGGCGCTCGGTCGGCGAGAGACCCGGAGGCATCACGATGAGCACCCTGACGACGAAGGTGACGATCACGTTGACGGCGGCCGTGACGGGAGTCGGTGTCGCCTCCCCGGCCTTCGCCGACGACGGGATCGTGGCGGCCACCGCTCCGCAGGAGACGATCGCCCACGCCATCCGCTGGGGCGCTCAGGCCGTGGCGGTGCTGGCCGGCGTCGTGCTGCTGATGAAGCTCCTGCAGAGCTACCGGCGCAGCCAGTGGCGCCGCCAGTGGCTGAACCGCAGCACGGTCCTCTACGTCGGCTCGGCCCAGCTCGGCTGGCCGACGGGCTCGATCAGCGGCCGCAGCACCCGGCCGTCGGCCGGCCTGTCGTCGATGGTGTCGCCGCTGGCAGGCTCCTCCGCGGTCGCCCGCTCGGCGACCCGCCTCTGACGGCACCCACGGCCCGCTCGGGCCCCACCGCTCTCCTTGCGTCGACGCCTCCGGATCTCCGCCCGGGGGCGTCGGCGCGTCACGGGGCGCCGTCTCCGAAGATCCGGGCCCGGGGCTCAGAATCCGACATCCGGAGTCCCTCAGGCCGCGGCGGGCCGACCGGGCGACAGGATGTCGAGCCACGCCTCGGCGACCCTCGACGGAGCGAACCGGTCGAGCGCCCGGGCCCGGCCCGCCTCGCCCATCTGGCGGCGGAGGTGCGGCTCGGCCAGGAGCCGCGCCAGGTTCGCCGCCAGCGCCGCCAGGTCGCCAGGCTCGGACAACAACCCTGTGACCCCGTCGACAACGACCTCGGGCACCCCACCGGAGCGAACGGCGACCACCGGCAATCCGGCCGCCATCGCTTCGACGAACACGAGGCCGAACGCCTCGTGCTCCGTCGGAAGGCAGAACACCTGGCTCTCCGCCATGAGGGCCGGAAGGTCCTCGCGTTGGCCGAGGAACAGGACGCGATGCTCGAGGCCGAGCTCGACTACGCGACGCCGGAGGGCCACCAGGAAGTCCTCGGGCCCGAACGGCTCACCGCAGATGGCGACCACCGCGTCGGGGAACGCGCCGCTGATGCGGGCGAATGCCTCGACGAGGGCGTCCTGACCCTTGCCGACATCGATGCGGGCCGCACACAGGATCACGGCCGCGCCGGGAGGAATGCCGGTCTCGCTGCTGTCCGGTCGCCGACCCCGCGGCCGAAGGTACGCCTCGGTGTCGGCGGGGTTGTGCAGCACGCGGATCACGCCCGGCGTCGTCCCGTCGGCGACCACCGTGTCGCGCACGAACGACGAGCAGGCGATCACCTCGGTCGACCGTCGCACCAGCCGTCGCACCACGGGCGACATCATCGGGCTCATCGGGTAGTTGACGTGCACCAGCCAGGGCACCCGGTGCACCACCCTCAGCCAGGCCGCCACCGCCAGATCCATGTCCTGTTGGCACACGTAGACGAGGTCGGGCCGTATCGACCGCACGAGTCGATGGATGCGCACGCCGTTCCGCACGACGCCGCGGGCCATGAGCCACGCTCGTCGCGGTCGTGACGGCCGAGGCCGCAGCGACAGATCGCGGCCCATGTCGAAGAAGTGGTCGTAGCCGTCGCGGACGCCGGGCGACGCCTCGTTCCATCGAGCCGACCGCTGCCAGAAGAAGTAGGCGGTCACGGCACCGGGGTCGACGTGCGCAGCCAGGTTCCGGTGGATGCCGTACTCGGTGCTCGCGTCACGGTTGAGGTGCAGGAACAGGATCTTCACGCCGGTCTCGGATCCTCGCCGCCAGAGGGAGGCCTGGCCCTACCGACGGTAGGTCCCGAACCCGGGCCGTGGGCCGACATCGGCAATGTTCTTCCCAACCCTTCCACGTCCCGGAACCGACGGACCTCGCACCGCGCGCGGGCCACCGCGATCCGGCCGGCGTCAGCCGCGGCGGAGGTCCGTGACCAGGCCGTCGCTGGCGTCGACCAACCGGTGGGGTTCGATGCCGAACACGTCGTTCCACGTGCCCGCGGCCGCCCACACCTCGTCATAGGTGAGCAGATCGGGATCGATGAAGATCCGCAGGTGGGTGGCGTGACCGAACGGCGGTACGCCGCCGATGGGGAAGCCGGTGGCGGCGCGCACGGCGTCGGCGTCGACGCGGCTGCACTTCAACCCGCCGGCGGCGGCGGCCAGCTTGCGCTCGTCGAGCTGGTTGGCACCGCTCACGTAGGCCAGCACCACCTCGCCGTCGACGGCGAAGATCAGGCTCTTCACGATGGCACCGACCTCGCAGCCGATGGCCGCCGCCGCATCGGCCGCTGTCTTCGTGCCCTCGGGGAAGCGGCGCGGTTCGATCGACAGCCCACGGGCGGCGCCCGCATCGACGACGCGGAGCACGTTCGGATGGAGATCGCTCATGCCGTGACACCCAACGTCAGCTGGGTCTGGCGCACCGATCCCGCGGCCACGATCGATGCAGCTCCCACGAACGACAGGATGCCGATGACGGTGTACGACAGGTCGTAGCCCGACTGATCGCGGAGCCATCCGGTGAGGAAGGGTCCGACGGCCACGCCGGCGGAGGTGACGAGCTGGTTCACGGAGTAGATCTTGGCGTAGTCGCGCACGCCGAACGTCTCCGCGATGACCAACGGCTGCAACATCAGCAGATTGCCGACGGTGGCCCCGAACAGCGCGGCCGCCACGAGCAACGCCGTCTTGTTCTGGGCCTGCCCCAGGAACAGCAACGCCACACCCTGGCCGGCGCACAACGCGGCTGTGAACGTCCCGAGCGGCAGTTTCGGCGCGATCACGCCAGCGACGAGACGGGCGATGACACTGGCCAGTGCCAGAACCGACACCGCCAGTGCGCCGGTGGGCTTGTCGACGCGTTCCTGACCGAGCTTCGCCAGTTGGGCGATTCCACCCACCTGCGACGCCATGATGCACATGTAGCCCACGGTGAACGCCTTGAAGAACCGGGACTTCACCGCGTCGGCGTACCCCGCGCCGATCGTGGCGCGCCCGACGGTGGCGGCCGACAGGCCGTCACCGTCGGGCGCGGTGCCACGTGAAAGCGGTGACGGCCACAGGAACCCGGCGATGACCACGACGACCGCCACCCAGATGATGCCCACCAACGGCGCCGTGTGCCCGAGTCCGTGCTGGTCGATGTGCGACGCCAGCCACTTCGTCAGCGTGAGCCCGCCGACGCTCAACCCGGTGGACGAGATCGACAGCGCCAGCGACCGGCGTCGGTGGAACCAGCGCGTCACGAGCGTGGTGGCGGGAACGAGCCCGGTGGCCGCCCACCCCACGGCCATGAGCACGTAGGCCGGATAGAGCTGCCAGAGATGGCGCACGTGGCCGACGGCCAGCATGCCGAGGCCGGCGAACACCGAGCCGCCGATCACGATGGGGCGAAGGTCGCGCGTGTCGATGAGCCGGGCCATCAGACGGCCGGCGAGGCCGCCGACGATGAAGAAGAGCGACGTGCCGAGCGAGACCGACGTGGTGGTGAAGCCGCGCTCGTCCACGAGCGCGCGCAGGTAGATCGCCAACCCGTAGAAGCCGAACCCCGACGACACCCACAAGAGCAGGAACGTGGCTCCGACCACGACCCACCCCGGGAACATGCCGCGCCGCGGCGCAGCCAGCGTGGTCATCCGAACCGTCCCCCTTACGGCGGGCGCTGTCGCCCGCCCAGATCGTGCCCTCCGTGGGGCCCGGGCACCAAACGCCCCGTCCGGTGACCAGTGACGCCTATCGAGTGATCGCGCGCGCTCCGTGGTGCCGACCACGATTGAGGAGAACTGTCAGGGGTACAGTCAGGATTGGGTAACCCACTCCGCGTCTTCGTGTGCCAGAACTTTGCACCCCGCGATTCCGTATGATCTACGATCCCGATTGTGACCCGCGATGCAAGAATCAATTGAGATGTCGACGTCCTCGCCTGCCAACGCACCTCGCGTGACCTGGACCTTCCTGACCAACCACACCCACGTCCTCGTGTGCATTGCGAATGACACGACCGTGCGGCTGCGCGACGTGGCCGACCGCGTAGGCATTACCGAGCGGGCGGCCCAGAGCATCGTCGCCGACCTGGTCTCCGCTGGCTACCTGTCCCGTGCACGAGTCGGACGTCGCAACACGTACGAGATCCACGCCGACCACCCGTTGCGACACCCGGTGGAATCCCACCGAACCGTAGGTGGTCTGCTCGATTTCCTGAAGTCGGCGACGTCTGCCGTCTGAGCCGGTTCCCGTTCAGGCGAACGGGTCGGCGAACGGATCCAGGTCGCGCGCCGCCTTGGCGGGGGCGGCCTCGGGCTCGTCTTGCGCACCGAACGCGGCGTAGCCGTCGCGCTCGAGCTGGTTGGCGAGGTCGGGCCCTCCCGACGCCACGATGCGGCCCTTCACGAGCACGTGCACGTGATCGGGCCGAAGCTCTTCGAGCAGGCGGTGGTAGTGGGTGATGGCGATGACGCCGAGCGACGTGTCGCGCACGGCGTCGGCCACTCGGCGGGCGCAGGCCCGCAACGCGTCGATGTCGAGGCCCGAGTCGAGCTCGTCGAGCACGGCGAAGCGCGGCTGCAGCACCGCCAGCTGCAGCGTCTCGTTGCGCTTCTTCTCGCCGCCCGACAAGTCGACGTTCATCGGTCGGTGCAGCAGGTCGGGCGCGAAGCCGATGCGGGCCGCCTCGGCGAGGAGCTGCGCCCCGAGATCGGGCGACGCACCGCCCCGGGCGGCGAGGGCCGCCACGAGAACGTCGTCGAGCGCCACGCCGGGCACCTCGGTCGGGTACTGCATCACGAGGTGCAGGCCGGCGACGGCCCGCTCCCACGTGGCCAGGCTCAGCACGTCGGTGCCGTCGAGCGTGACCGAACCGCCCGTCACGTCATAGCCGGGCCGGCCCATCAGCACCGCCGACAACGTCGACTTCCCGGCACCGTTGGGGCCCATGACGGCGTGCACCTCGCCCGACCGAACGGTCAGATCGATGCCCTGCAGGATCTGCTTGCCAGCCACCGTGGCGCGCAGGTCGGTGATCTCGAGCACGGACATGTCAGGCCTCCACGGTCAGCACGACGTCGCCGTCGACGACCGCCACGTCGTACACGGGCACCGGCTTGATGGCCGGCAGGGTCTCGGGTTCGCCGGTCACGAGCGAGAACGCACTGCCGTGCTTCACGCACTCGAGCTCGAGCGCGACGGTGTCGACCTCGCCCTCGGACAGCGACACGTCGGCGTGGCTGCACACGTCGCCGATGGCGTACGCCTTGGCGCCGATGCGGACCACCGCCACGGCGCGCCCGGCCACGTCGAAGCGGCGGGCCGCTCCGTCGTCGAGCTCGTCGAAACGACACAGCACGTGGGCGCTCACGACGCGTCCTCGACGCGACGGTCGAGCTTGCCGGCGACCACGTCGTGGAGCTCGGGCTGCAGCGACGGGTCGGGTAGGCGGGCCAGCACCTCGTCGAAGAAGCCGAGCACGATGAGCCGCTCGGCGATCTGCGGCGGCACGCCGCGGCTCTCGAGGTAGAAGCGCTGGTCGTGGTCGACGGGGCCCACGGTCGACGCGTGCGAGCAGCGCACGTCGTTCGTCTCGATGTCGAGATTGGGCACGCTGTCGGCCCACGCGCCCTCGGACAGCTTGAGGTTCCGGTTCGTCTGGAACGCGGACGAACCGCGGGCCTCGGGGCCGATGTGGATGAGGCCGGTGTAGACGCTGCGGGCATGATCCTGCACGGCGCCCTTGAACAACAGGTTCGATGTCGTCTTCGGCGCCACGTGGTCCTGCAGCACGCGCAGGTCGTGCATCTGGTCGCCTTCGCCGAACGACACGCCGAGCTGCTCGCCGTGGGCGCCCTGGCCCACGAGACGGCTCTCGGTGCGGGTGCGGGCGTAGTAGCCACCGAACGCCACGGTCGACAGCGACAGTGTGGCGTCGCGCTCGGCCACGCCGGCCTGGTGGGCCACCAGCCAGGCCCGCGCGCCCAGCTCGTTCACGGCCAGGTAGCGCACCCGGGCCGACGGGTGGGCGTGCACCTCCACGACCGCCGCCACGAGCGACGCCACGTCGCCCACGAACCGCTCGACCACGGTGATCTCGCTGTCGGGCCCGGCCTCGATCATCAGCCGGGGTGCCGCCAGGACGCCGTCGGCCAGCACGTGGTGGCGTATGACGAGCGGCTCGGCGTAGGCCTTGCCGGCGGCGACGCGCACGACCAACGGCGAGGCGAACGCACCGTTGAGGTCGTCGAACAGATCGACGGCCCTCGCCACCGACCCGACCAGCGCCGCGCTCGACTCGTCGACCGCGGCGAGCAGCTCGCGGGGGCCGCGCACGGCCACCGAGTCGAGCGCATCGGGGGTGGGACGATACGTGGCCAGGTCGAGGGCGCCGATCCGGCTGTAGCGCCAGATCTCTTCCTCGGCCGACGGCAACGACCCGGCTGCGGCCCGCGCGGCGGCCGCCGATCGGGCGGCACGCCACGCGTCGGGGCCCGGCAGCGTGCGGGCGAGCTCGATCAGGGTGTCGGAGAGGGCGACGGACACACCTGAATTTCTACCATCCGCGTAGTGCAAATACCCACACGGCAGGGCGTGACTTCAGCGCTTCTTGCGCCGCTTCGGCTTGTTGGCCTCGTGCTTGCGCTGGGCCTCGACCTCGGCCATCACCTCGGCACCGATCGAGTTCAGGAAGTCCTCGGCCTCGTCGAGCACCGCCGCAGCCGTACCGTCGTCGAGCCCGGGCGGGTCGGCCGGGGCCACCTTGGGCACGAGCGAGCCGAACTGCCAGCCTGCGTCGACGAGCCGGCGCTCGAACTTCGGGCAGTCGGCCGGGCATCGCCAGGGTGCCTCGGGCGCCAGGTCGAGCCCGCACTTGCGCACGGTCTCGCCGTTCGCGTACGTCCGGCTCTCGAAGCTCTTGCACTCTTCCCGCATGGCCACGATCGCCAGGCTACGCGCGCCGGGCAGGGGACGGACGTCGAGAACGCTGGGAATGTCCTGAGCGCCTGTCCGCGCTCAGGCCTCGTCGTCGGCGTCGTTCGGCACGACCAGCACCGGCAGCGTGGCCCGGTGCACGATCTCGTAGGTGACGCTGCCGAGCAGCGCCGCCCGGAACGGGCCGCTGCCCCCGTGACCCACGGCGATGGCGTCGGCGTTGCGGGCCGTGGCCACGTCGAGCAGGGCGTCGACCGGGCGCTGGCGCACCATCTCGACCTCGATCGTGAGCGCCGGGCGGGCGGCCGCCAGTTCGGCGCGGATCTCCGCGATCGCCTCGTCGCCCACGGCCTCGATCTGGTCCTCGAGCGGTCCGCCGCGCGGCCCCATGGCGCTCGCCTCGTAGCCGAAGACCAGCACGAGCGGCACCTTCATCAGGTCGGCCACCCGCGCCCCGGTGCGGGCCGCCTCGTACCCGCTGCCGCTCCCCCCGATACCCACCACGATGCCGGCCATCAGCGAGCCACCTTCCGATAGGTGCCGAGCGGTTCGGCCAGGGTGTCGGCGCCGGTCGGGTCCTTCACGACATCGGCGGGCTCCGGGCGGATCCGGAAGAACGCCGGGTACTTCCGGGCGCAGACGAGCATCAGCGGGATGCCGAGGGCCAGCAGCAACGTGCCGAACACCAGCACCGTACCGACGCCGAACACCGTGCCAGGTGCGTAGTCGGCTCCCGCCGCATCCCACACCGTCTTGCCGAACACGTACAGCAGCACGACGCCGCCGATGGCGGGCAGCACGCCGATCATCACGAAGTGCCGCACCGACTTCAGCAGGTGCCTGCGGAAGAACACGATGCACGAGACGCCCGACAGCCCGTAGTACACCGCGATGGCCAGACCCACCGCGGCGATCGACGCGCTGTAGGCGTCCGTCGACGTGTTGTGGCTGATCACCACGAGCAGCACGTACCACACGATCGAGATGCCACCGAAGAGGAACGTGCTGAAGTCGGGCGTGAGCCGACGGCGGTCGATGCGGGCCAGCTTCGGCGGCGCCGCCCCGTGCGAGCCCATCGACAGCATCGTGCGCGTGGCCGGCAGGATCGTCGTCTGGCACGAGGCCGCCGCCGAGGTGAGCACGGCGATGAGGAGCAGCTTCACCATGATCGTCGGCAGGGCCACCTTGCCGAGCGCGTACATCGCGTCGTCCGAGTTGTCGCTGACGAACTGCGGGCCGAGCAGCGCCACCGAGCCGTAGGCCGTGATCAGGTAGATGAGCAGCAGCACCACGGTGGAGAACACGGCCGCCAGACCGGGTGTGCGGCTGGAGTCCTTGGCCTCCTCGTTCACCGACACGCACGTGTCCCAACCCCAGTAGATGAACACGGCCAGCACGAGGCCGGCGGTGATCGCCGAGGTCGACAGGCCCGACGGCGAGATCCACGACAGCTTCGGCGACACCGACTGGTACGTGGTGCCGTCGACCACCCGTGTGATGCCCCCGCCGGTGGATTTGGCGATGGCGATGACGGCGAACGCGCCGAGCACGGCGAGCTCGGTGCCGAGCAGCAGCACCTGCGACCGGGCCGAAAGCTCGATGCCCTTCCAGCAGATCCACGTCATCGTCGTGATGAACGCGATGCCGATGGTCGTGGTGAGCCAGATGTTGTTGGCCGCCGACTCGCTGAACAGCAGGACGACGTACTGGCCCGAGATGCCGGCCAGGTTCGGCATGATCACCAGGTCGGCCACGATGCAGCCCCACCCGGCGATCCAACCCGCCTTCGGACCGAACGCTCGGACGCCCCACGTGAAGTTGGTGCCACAGTCCGGGTCGGCTTTGTTCAGGTAGTAGAAGGACGCCGCGATGCACGCCATCGGCACGAAGGCGAAGAGCATCACGAACGGCGCCTTCGCCCCCACCTCGCCGGTGACGAGACCGATGCTGGCCGCCAGGCTGTAGCCCGGCGCGGTCGATGCCACGCCGATGACGATGACGGCGACGAGGCCGAGCGAGCCGCCCTTCAGGCCCTTGTCGGCCATGGACGACGAGTCGAGGGTGGTGGTCATTGTCCTCCGGGGAACCAACCGTGGTGGTCCGTGAAGGATGGCACACGGGTGAACAGGCCCGCTGCGGAACGGACGGTCAGCCGAGCATGCTCGGGAGCTGCGCCCCCGGACCCCATCGGCGCCCGGGTCGCTGGCGCTCCCACGGTCGCATCGGCTTCGCTGCGCTCAGCCGACCGAGCCCTCCATCTGGAGCTCGATGAGGCGGCTCCACTCGACGGCGTACTCCATGGGCAACGTCTTGGTGACGGGCTCGATGAAGCCGTTGACGATCAGGCCGACCGCCTGCTCCTGCGTGAGCCCACGGCTCATCAGGTAGAAGAGCTGCTCGTCGGCCACCTTCGACACCGTGGCCTCGTGGCCGATCTCGGCGTCCTGCTCGCCGACCTCCATGTACGGGAACGTGCGCGACGTCGACTCCTCGTCGAGGATCAGCGCGTCGCACTGGACGTGGCTCTTGCAGCCGTAGGCGCCCTCTTCGACCCGCACCAGACCGCGGTAGGTCGTGATGCCGCCGTCCTTCGAGATCGACTTCGACACGATCTTCGACGTCGTCTCCGGCGCGGCGTGCACCATCTTGGCGCCGGCGTCCTGATGCTGACCGGGGCCGGCGTAGGCCACCGACAGCACCTCGCCCGTGGCCTTCGGGCCCACCAGGTACACGCTCGGGTACTTCATCGTGAGCTTCGAGCCGATGTTGCCGTCGATCCACTCCATGTGGCCTTCGGTCTCGACGCGGGCGCGCTTGGTGACGAGGTTGTAGACGTTCGGCGACCAGTTCTGGATCGTCGTGTACGTGACGCGGGCCGACGGCTTCACGATGATCTCGACGACGGCCGAGTGGAGCGCGTCCATGGTGTACACCGGGGCCGAGCAGCCCTCGATGTAGTGCACCTGGGAGCCCTCGTCGGCGATGATGAGGGTGCGCTCGAACTGGCCGGCCGACTCCGAGTTGATGCGGAAGTAGGCCTGCAGCGGCATCTCGCACGTGACGCCCGGCGGCACGTAGATGAACGAGCCACCGCTCCACACCGAGGTGTTGAGCGCAGCGAACTTGTTGTCACCCGGCGGGATGACCGTGCCGAAGTACTGCTTGACGAGCTCCGGGTACTCCCGCAACGCGGTGTCCATGTCGCAGAACAGGATCCCCTGCTTCTCGAGGTCCTCGCGGTTCTTGTGGTACACGACCTCGGAGTCGTACTGGCTCGTGACGCCGGCCAGGTACTTGCGCTCGGCCTCGGGGATGCCGAGCTTCTCGTAGGTCTGCTTGATGCGGTCGGGCAGCTCGTCCCACTCGTCGACCACACCGTCCTTGGTCGGCTTGATGTAGTAGTAGATGTCCTGGAAGTCGATGTCGGGCATGTTGACGGCGAACCAGTCGGCCATCGGCTTGCGCTCGAACGTACGGAGGCTGCGCTGACGGATCGACCGCATCCACTCGGGTTCGCCCTTCCACCACGAGATCTGCTCGACCACGTCGGTGTTGAGGCCCTTGGCGGGCCGGAAGGCGAACTCGTCGCCGTCGTTCCAGCCCAGCTTGTAGCGGCCCAGGTCGAGATCGGCGATGGACATCAGGTCCTCCAGGTGCGTCGAGGAATTACCACTACGACGATAGTAACAATTCGGCGGACGGTTGCCACCGTCGGGCGCACCTTCCTGCGGGTCGCGCTGCTGGCCGGCACGTTGCTGGCCGGGACGGTGGCCTGCGGCGACCCACCGCCCCGGGCCGCCGATGCCCACTGGGCCGCGATGATGGTCCCCCACCACGAGGCGGGGATCGCCCTCGACGACGCCGCGCTGCGCCGCACCGACGACGTCCGCGTGCGGAACCTGGCCTTCGAGATGAACGGCTACCAGGGTCGCGAGCTCGACGACCTGCGGGCGCTCGCCGTCCGCTCCACCGCGCTGCCCATGACACCGCTGGGCATGCCGGCCCAGGCCGAGCTGGACGGGCTCGAGGCGCTGGTCGGCCCGACCTTCGACCGGGCGTTCCTCACCCTCATGATCCGCCACCACGAGGGCGCGGTGACGATGGCCCAGCGCGACGGCCACGCCGGCACCAGCGCCGAGGTGCGGCGGCAGGCCGACTCGCTCGCTCGGGTGCAGACCGATCAGCTCGCCCGCATGCGGGCGCTGCTCAGCGAGCTCGGGTGACGGCGGCGCCCAGCGCGTCGACCACGGCGGTCAGCACGTTCGGAGCCGTCGCCATGTTGAGCCGGGCGAAGCCGAGCCCCTGCTCGCCGAAGTCGGGACCGGGCGACAGCTCCACCCCGTGCGCCGCGAAGAGGGCCGCCGGGTCGTCGCCGAGGCCGAGCGGACGACAGTCGAGCCACGCCAGGTAGGTCGCCTCGGGCACCACGTAGTCGAGGGCGGCCAGCGCCGGGTGCGCCGCCAGCAGCTCGGCCAACAGGTGGCGGTTGGCGTCGAGACGGGCCAGCACGCCGGCCTGCCAGTCGTCGCCCTGCGTCCACGCCGTGGCGGTGGCCAGGACCCCGAACGGGCTCACGGCCCCGAACAGGTGATCCGGCTGCGCTTCCCAGGCGGCGCGGACCCGCGGGTCGCCCACGTGGGCCTGAGCGCACCGGATGCCGGCCAGGTTGAACGCCTTGGTGGCCGACGTGAGCGTCACGGTGTGCGCGGCCACGTCGGCGCCGAGCGAGGCGAACGGGATGTGACCTGCGCCGGGATGGACCAGCTCGGCGTGGATCTCGTCGCTGATGACCACCAGGTCGTGGGCCAGCGCGATCTCGGCCAGCTCCTCCAGCTCGGCACGCGTGAACGCCCGGCCCGTCGGGTTGTGCGGGTTGCACAGCACGAGCACCTTGCACGGCTGCGCCGCCAGGTCGCCGCGGAAGCGGTCGACGTCGAACCCCCAGCCGGAGTCGGTGCGCACGGCTCGAATGGGCACCAGTGGGCGGCCCATGCCTGTCGAGGTGGCCAGGAACGGCGGGTAGGCGGGCGTGTGGAACGCGATGCCATCGCCGGGCGACGACATCAGGTGCACCACGAGGCGGACGCCCTGGACGACGTCGTCGAGGTCGCGCACGTGCGCCGGGTCGACCGACCAGCCGTAGCGCGCCGCCATCCGCTCGGCGAAAAGCGCCGCCAGACCGTTCGTGGGTCGGAAGTCGGGGTAGCCGAGGTCGCCGCCGTCGACGAACGCCCGCAACCGGTCGCGCACGACGGCCGGCGCTGGGAAGTCCATGTCGGCCACCCACGACGCCAGGTTTTGGCCGCGGGAGCGGTGCCACTTCACGCCCGGCTTGGCCCGCAGCCAGTCGAGGTCGAGGTGGTCGAAACCGTCGTCGCCGCCAGGCGGGGCGGCGCTCACCGCGACGCCTCGGCCAGCAGCACGTCACGCAGGATCTGCATCTGCCCATGGTGCTGCACCAGCTCCTCCATGACGTGCACCATCGCCGCGGCCTGATCGAGCGGACGGTCCGGACCCTGGAACGAGGCGGGCGGCGCCTGGCGCAGCGGCGCCCCCGTGACGCAGCTCGCGGCGTCCACGCGCAGCTGCGCCTTGGCCACCGCGACCAGCGCCGGCACCCCGGCAACGGGACCCCGGGCCTGGAACTCTGCCTCGCGGTCGCGCACCACGGTACGCCCCGCCACCAGGGCCCCCGCCCAGAAGTCGGCGACGCCCAGGCAGTGGACGAGCAGCGCGTACGGGGCGTTCGCCCCGGCCACACCGGGCACCCGGTTGGCCAGCTCGTCGCCGAGGCCGGTCACGATGGCCGCCATCGCATCGATCGCCCGCTCGCAGAACCACACGACGTCGTCGACCGAGGCGGCGGCGCTCACTCGATCTCGATGAAGATGCACTCGCCGGGGCAGTCGTCGGCGGCCAGCACCACTGCACCGTGCATGCGGTCGGGCACGAGCGCCAGGCTCCCCGACCCGCCCGGGTCGTTGCCGGGCATGCCATCCTCGGCCACGTAGGCGATGCCGTCCTCGAGCTGGACGAACACGTCGGGGCAGTGGTCGAGGCAGAGACCGTCCCCCGTGCACAGGTCCTGGTCGATCCACACCCGCACGTCGACCACGCTACCGAAGCGGTCCTCCCGATGCTGCCCCGGAGCCCGCGGAGAATCTTGAGTTCAGCTTGAGGAGATCGCGTCCGATAGGTACGGCATGAAGATCGAGGAGCTCATCGTGCTGCAGGCCGACGGACTGCTGTCCGTCCCCTTCCACCATCGGCTCACCGTGCTGAGCGGGCTGACGGGCGGCTCGCGCACCGAGCTCATCGAGACGCTCCACCGGGCCATGAACGGCACCGACGGTGCCACCGAGCTTCGCTATCGCGACGAGCTCGGCCGGCCGCTGCTGGTGCGCCGGACCGGCGGTCGGCGGCGCGTCTCCGCCTCCCAGCGCGGCGGCGCAGGCGACCTGCCCCTGCCCGGGCCCGCCGACCTTCCCCGCCTCACCCAGGTCAAGGCCGCCGACCTCGGCTTCCGCCCCGCCCTCGACGGCGGTATCGACACCCCGTCGGTCCCCCAGCTCATCGAGCGCCTCATCGGGTGGATGGGTCGGGCCCGCAACGCCGGCGGCCGCGGTCAGGGCTCGCTGGCCGTGCTCGACGAACCGCTCATCGGCCTCGCCTCGAACGCCACGTGGGACCTGCTCGACGCCATCGACCGTCTCGCCGACATGGTCCAGGTCGTCTACCTGACCGAGGACCGCGTCGTCGAGGCCTGGGCCGAACAGGCGGCACGCACCGACCGAGTCGCCGTCAACGCCGTCGCCAGCCTCGCCCGCTGACGCACGAGAGACGAACGCCGCTCCGGCGGCCCGCCGACCGAGGTCCGCCGATAGCCTCCACCCCCGTGCCCACGCCGCCCGCTGCGAAGCGCGTCCCCACCGTCCACGATCGTCACGCCGGACCGGTCGAGGACCCGTGGGCGTGGCTGCGCGATCGCGAGGACCCGGACACGATCGCCTACCTGCGGGCCGAGAACGCCTACGCCGACGCCCGGTTGGCGCCGCTGGCGCCGATGCGGGACCGCTTGTTCGGCGAGATCCGCGCCCGGACGCAGGAGACCGACCTGTCGGTGCCCGTCCCGTTCGGGCCGTTCGCCTACTACGCCCGCACGGTCGAGGGCCTCGACTACCCCCTCCACTGCCGACGCCCGGCCGGCGCCGACGACGATGTCGAGCAGCTCGTCCTCGACGAGAACGTCGAGGCCGGCGACGCCGACTTCTTCGAGCTCGGGGTGCTGGCCGTGCACCCGGGCCACGGTCTGCTCGCCTGGTCGGCCGACCGCGACGGCAGCGAGGACTACGAGCTGCGCTTCCGCGACCTCGCCACCGGCGTGGACCTGCCCGATCGCATCGCGGGCGTCGCCGCCGGCGGCACGTGGGCCACCGACGGCGTGACGTTCCTCTACGTCCGCCAGGACGAGGCCAAGCGGCCGTTCGAGGTCTGGTCGCACCGCCTCGGCGCCGACATCGCCGGCGACGCGCTCATCGCCCGCGAGCCCGACGAGCGGTTCTGGCTCGACGTCGACCGCACGCGCAGCGACCGCTTCCTCGTGCTCACGTCCGGCTCGAAGACCACCAGCGAGGCCTGGCTCGTGCCCGCCGACCGACCCGACGCCCCGCCCGTCGGCGTGGAGCCGCGCGTCGAGGGCGTCGAGTACGACGTCGACGACTGGGACGGCCGCCTCGTCATCGTGACCAACGCCGACGGGGCCGAGGACTTCAAGGTCGTCACCGCACCCGTCGACCGACCGGGCAAGGCGAACTGGACCGAGCTCGTGCCCCACGAGCCGGGCCGACGGATCCTGGGCGTCGATCCCTTTGCCGGCTTCCTCGTCGTGCACGAGTGGGCCGACGCCGTCCCGCGCCTGCGCATCCTGTTCCCCCACGGGGACGAGCGCACGCTGACGTTCGACACCGTCGCGCACGACGTGAAGCCGGACGCCAACCTCGACTACGAGGCCACCCGCTACCGCTTCCGCTACGAGGCGATGGCCACGCCCGCCAGCGTCCTCGATGAGGACGTGCGCAGCGGCGAACGCACCCTGCTCAAGCAGACCCCCGTGCTCGGCGACTGGGACCCGGCCCGCTACGTCACCGACCGGCTGTGGGCCCCGTCGACCGACGGGGCGCTCGTGCCCGTCGACGTGGTGCGCCACGTCGACACACCGATCGACGGCACGGCCCCCGCCCTCGTCTACGGCTACGGCGCGTACGAGATCTCGGTGCCCACCTACTTCTCGGTGCCCCGCCTGTCGCTGCTCGACCGCGGGCTCGTGTTCGCACTCGTCCACCCGCGTGGCGGGGGCGAGCTCGGCCGCCGCTGGTACCTCGACGGAAAGCTCGAGCACAAGCAGCACACCTTCGACGACGTGATCGCCGCCGCCGAGCACCTGCTGCACACGGGCTGGGCGGCGCGGGGTCGGTTGGCGCTGCGCGGCGGCTCCGCGGGCGGGCTGCTCGTGGGCGCCGTCATCAACCAGCGACCCGACCTGTTCGCCGCCGCCATCGCCGAGGTGCCGTTCGTCGACGTGGTCACGACCATGAGCGACCCCTCGCTGCCGCTCACCATCACCGAGTGGGAGGAGTGGGGCGACCCGCGCCAGCCCGACTTCGAACGCGTGATGGCCGCCTACTCGCCGTACGACAACGTGCGGGCGGTCGCCTATCCGGCGCTGTACGTGACGGCGGGCCTCAACGACCCGCGCGTCAGCTTCCACGAACCCGCCAAGTGGGTGGCGAAGCTGCGCGCCACCGTCACCGGCGACGCGCCCATCCTGCTGCGCACCGAGCTCGACGCCGGCCACGGTGGCCCGTCGGGTCGCTACGACGCCTGGCGGGACGAAGCGCGCACGCTGGCGTTCCTGCTGTGGACCCTCGGGGTGGAACGGGTCGACTGACCCGCCGACCGATCGCCCCGACCGTCAGCCGCCGAGCAGGCCGGCGTAGACGGCGGCGACCAGCGCACCGCCGCGCACGTCGCCCGTCGTTCCCTCGCCCATCTTGTTCATGACGTACGTGATGGTGAGCCGTGCGTCGAGGTCGTTGATGCACAGCGAGCCGCCCCAGCCGCCCCAGTAGCAGGCCCGCGGGTTCGGGCTGATGGGCGACTCCTCCCCGTTGAGGCCGTAGCCCATCCCGATCTTGGCGGGGATGCCGAGCACCTGGTCGATGCCCTGGGCCTGCACGTCGAAGATCCGGGCGAGCGTGGTGTCGGAGACGAAGCGCGTGCCGTTGGCCTCGCCGCCGTTCGACACGATCGATTGCACGGTGGCCACCGAGCGGGCGTTGCCGTGCCCGTTCGCCGCCGGGATCTCGGCGCGACGCCATCCCGACGTGTGGGCGAAGCGTGCGTCCATGGGTGGGTTGCTGAACGTGCGCGCCGCGACGCTCGTCATGTCCATGCCGGGGGGGAACTCCATCGGCGGATTCGGGATCACGTTCGACACCCGGTCGAAGTGGACCGGGTCGAGCCCGATGTGGAAGTCGGCGCCGAGCGGGCCGGCCAGCTCCTTGGCGAAGAACGCTCCGAAGCTCTGGCCCGTGATGCGGCGGACGAGTTCCCCGATCAGGTAGCCCTGGGTGATGGCGTGGTAGCCCGACGCCGTGCCCGGCTCCCACCACGGCGCCTGGGCGGCCAGCAGCGACGTGCACCTCTCCCAGTCCTCGAAGCCCTCGGCCGTCATCGGCTGCTCCCAGCCCGACAGTCCCGCCGTGTGGCCCATCACGTTGCGCACCAGCACGCCCGCCTTGCCGGCGGCAGCGAACTCGGGCCAGTAGCGGGCGACGGGCGCATCGAAGTCGAGCTCGCCCCGATCGGCCAGCACGAGGGCGGCCACGAACGTCATCGTCTTGGTGGTCGACCACACGTTGGTGATCGTGTCGCCCTCCCACGGGCGCGTCCTGGCCTCGTCGGCCCAGCCGCCCCAGAGGTCGACGACGAGGCGGCCCTCGTGGACGACCGCCACCGAGGCGCCCACGTCGGCGCCCGAATCGATCGACGCCGACAGCACGTCGCGCACCGTGGCGAAGCTCTCGTCGAACGTCCCGTGGATCTCGGCCATGGTCATCCCCCTCGGTGCCGCGCTCCCCGAGCGCTCGGCACCGCACGCTACCCCGCACGCTGGACCGCCTGGCACGCCGACCGCCCGTTCCGCGCTCTTGGTGCAGCAAGCGCGTGCCCGGCGCGATTGCCGCACACGAAGCGCGGAACGGTTGGTCGGTCGGACCGATCGAGCCCGAGCGGGCCCGGGCCGGGACAGCAGGCAGGTCAGGCGGCGAGCGCGGCGACCAGGGCCAGGGCGGCGAGCCCGGCGTTGCGGGCCAGGCTCCGCGGGCCGATCGGGCGTGACGACCACGCGCCGAAGCACGCGCACACCGGGCGGCGACCGCGGGCGAGCGAGCGGCCCAGCACGGCGCTGAAGCCGGCGAACAACAGCAGCGCCACCCACGCCAGCGGGCGCCGGGCGACGCCGACGACGAGACCGGCTCCGACGAGCAGCTCCACGACGGGGACCGGGCGCGCCGCCCAGGCCGGCACGCCGAGCGCGGCGGCGTCGACCACCCAGGCGGGACGGGCCAGCTTCGCCCCACCCGCCACCACGAGGGCCGCGCCCACCGCCACCGCGGCCACTGCGCCGACGACGGTCACCGCTCCGCGAACGTCCCGAGCTTGCCGCGGAAGAACAGCTGCGGGTCGCCGTCGCCCGCGTCCATGTCGAGCACGCGGCCCATCACCCAGATGTGGTCGCCGGCGTCGCTCACCGACTCGATGCGGCAGTCGATCCAGGCCAGCACGCCGTCGAGCAGCGGCGCGCCACTGCCGGATGCCGGCGTCCACGCCACGCCGGCGAACTTGTCCTCGCTGTCCTTCGCGAACTTCCAGCACAGCTCGGCCTGCTCGGCGGCGAGGATGTTGACGCAGAAGCCGCCGGACGCCTCCATCGGCCCCCAGGTGGCCGACGTGCGCTGGGGCAGGAAGCCGACCAACGGCGGGTCGAGCGACACGGACACGAACGAGCCGATGGTGAAGCCGACGGGGCCGTCGGGCCCTGCCGCCGTTATGACCGTGACGCCGGTCGGGAAGTGGCCGAGGACCTTGCGGAAGCGGGCGCTGTCGATGCCGGACATGGGCGGCAGGTTAGACAACCGACCCGGCCCGGCCGGCAACCGTCAGTCGAGGTAGACCTGAAGGCCTTCGCTGGCTGCGAACACGTCGACGCCGAGCCGCTGGCCGACGAGGCGGGCGCACGCGGCCTGCTGGTCGAGATCGTCGTCGTTGCGCAACGGATCGTGGTGGAACAGCGCCAGACGCTTGACGCCACCCTGACGAGCCACCATCAGCGCGTAGTCGATGGTGCAGTGGCCCCAGTTGAGCTTCCGCTCGAACTCCTCGGGCAGGTACTGGGCGTCGTGGATCAGCAGATCCGCGCCCTCGACGAGCTCGAGCACCGAATCGGCCACGTCCATGGAACCGTCCATGGGCTGCTGGTGGTCGGGCAGGTAGGCCACGGTGACACCGCCGGCGGTGATCCGGTAGCCGTAGGTGCGCCCGGCGTGGGGCACCTCGCGGGCCAGCACCTGTGCGCCCGACACCCGGAAGCGGTCGCGTGGGCAGTGCTCGACGGCGATGTCGCCCGCCAGCTCGGCGATGCGCACGGGGAAGAACGGCGGCTGCATGAAGGTGTCGAACGCGGCCCGCAGGTCGTGGTGCTCGGCCGGCGGCGGCCCGAACACCTGGAGCCGGGCACCGCGCTGGAGCACGGGCGCGAAGAACGGCAACCCCTGGACGTGGTCCCAATGGAGGTGGCTGACGAGCGCGGTGCCGGCGAACGGGGTGGTCGGTCCGTAGGCGACGCCGTACCGACGCAGGCCGGTGCCGAGGTCGAGCACGATCGGCTCGGCGGTGCCGCCGTTGATGACGACGCACGAGGTGTTCCCGCCGTAGCGCAGGACGTCGGGCCCGGAGACAGGGGTCGACCCACGCACGCCATAGAACGCGACGTTCAACAAGGACGACCCCCAAGACGCACGGGGCGAACGGTACGGCCGAGGTGCACGGGATGTAAACGGCGGGTGACCGATATCTCACGCGCCTGCGGTACCGTTCACCCATGGGGACTACGACGTCCGATCGTGCCGTCACGACGGCACCACCGCTTCCCGACGGGTTCGTGGTCGTCGTCAAGCAGGACTGCGCCACGTGCCGGATGGTGGTTCCCGCGCTGGTCGAGCTGGCCACCGCAGGAGCCGGACCCCTCACGGTCTACACGCAGGACGACCTCAGCTTCCCCGAGGCGCTCGACCCGATCGACGACACGCAGCTGGCCGTCTCCTACTTCCACGAGATCGAGACCGTGCCGACCGTCATCCGGGTGGAGCACGGAACCGAGGTCGGTCGCATCGTCGGCTGGAACCGCGAGGAGTGGCGCCAGTTCACCGGACGACCGACGCTGGGTGAGGAACTGCCGGTGTTCCGCCCGGGCTGCGGTTCGCTGAGCGTCGACCCGTCGATGACCGACGTCCTCGCCGTCCGCTTCGGCGCCACGATCCTGCGCTCCCGGCGGGTCGAGCTGGCGACACTCGAAGACGAGTTCGAGGCCCTGTTCGAGCGCGGCTGGTCCGACGGCCTGCCGGTCGTGCCGCCCACCGAGGCTCGGGTCCTGCGCATGCTCGAGGGCACCACGCGGGCGCCCGACGACATCGTCGCCGTCGTCCCCCCGAACCTCGAGCCCGTCACGGTGGAGAAGGTCGCCATCAACGCGGTCATGGCCGGGTGCAAGCCCGAGTACCTGCCGGTGGTCATCGCCGCGCTCGAGGCGATCTGCACCGACGAGTTCAACATCCACGGCGTGCTCGCCACCACCATGCCCGTCGGTCCGGTCATCGTCGTGAACGGCCCCATCCGGCGGGCCATCGGCATGAACTCAGGCGTGAACGTGTTCGGTCAGGGCAACCGGGCCAACCTCACCATCGGCCGCGCCGTCCAGCTCGTCGTCCGCAACGTCGGCGGCGGCCGGCCCGGCGAGGTCGACCGGGCCGCCCACGGCAACCCCGGCAAGCTCTCGTTCTGCTTCCCGGAGGACGAGGAGGGGTCGCCGTGGACGCCGCTCCACGTCGGGCGCGGCTACGACGCCGCCGTCTCGACGGTGACGGTGTTCCCGGGCGAGGGTCCTCGCTGTGTGGTCGACCAGCAGTCGCGCACCCCCGAGTCGCTCGCTGCGTCCCTGGCCGCCTGCTTGCGCACCGTTCACCATCCGAAGCTGCCGCTCGGCTTCGATGCCATCCTCGTGGTCGGGCCCGATCACGCCCGCGTGTTCGCCGACGCCGGCTGGTCTCGAGAGCGCGTCCTCGAGGAGCTCCACGCCAACCTCCAGCTGCCGGCCGACGAGCTCGTGCGCGGCGCCGGTGGCATCGCCGAGGGCGTGGCGCCCGCGCTGGCGGGCCGCACGCTGCCCAAGTTCCGCGACGGCGGCATCCTGCTCGTCCACGCCGGCGGGGGCGCCGGGTTGTTCTCTGCCATCATCGCGGGCTGGGCGAACGGCAAGACGGGGAGCCAGCCCATCACCAAGGAGATCCGGTCATGACGATCATCCTCGATCCCACCGCCGAACGGACCGTGGCCGAGCGCACGCTGCTCGCCCGACCCGCGTCGCTGTCGGGCAAGACCGTCGGCCTGCTCGACATCTCCAAACCGCGCGGCAACGTGTTCCTCGATCGGCTCGAGCAGCGCCTCACCGAGGTGGGCGCCACCGTGCGGCGCTACGCCAAGCCCACGTTCACCAAGCCGGCGCCCGTCGACCTGCGCCACGAGATCGCCACCCAGTGCGAAGTGGTCATCGAAGCGCTCGCCGATTGAGGCAGCTGCACGTCGTGCAGTGTGCACGACATCGCCGACCTCGAGGCCCGGGGCATCCCGGGGGTCTTCGTCGCCTCCATGGAGTTCGTGCAGGCGGCCGAGTCACAGGCCACCATGCTCGGCTTCCCCGCAGCCCGGGTGTTCGTCCCGCACCCCATCCAGGACCGCACCGACGACGAGATGCGGGCCTACGCCGACGCTGCGTTCGACGAGATCCTGGCGCGCGTGACGTCGACGTCCTGACCCCGGCGTAGCGACGAGAAGGGCCGCCGTGCAGCTGTTCCTGCAGCGACTGTTCGACGCCGTCAGCAACGGCGCGGTGTACGCGTCGTTGGCCGTCGCGCTCACGCTCGTGTACCGGAGCTCGGGCATGCTCAACTTCGCGCTCGGCGAGAGCTCGATGTTCGCCACCTTCGGAGCACTCGTGCTCGTCACGCCCGCCACGCCGCGGCTGCGCGGCACCACCTGGGCGCACCAGCACCTCGGCACCCCGTGGCCCGTGCCGGTGGCCATCGTGGCCGTGGCGCTCGCCTCGGTCGTGTTCGGCGCCCTCGTCGAACGCGTGCTCATGCGGCGTGTCGAGGGGCGCTCGACGATGGCGGTGGTCGGGGCCACGCTCGGCCTCGGGCTCCTCATCAACGGCGCGGCGTCACAGAGCTTCGGCAACGCGTTCTGGGCGTTCCGTTCGCCGTTCCCGCACGGGCCGCGTGACGCGGTGATCATCGGTGGCGCCCGCCTGCGCTACGAGACGCTGGGCACGGCGCTCGTGCTGCTGGCCGTTCTCGCCGCGCTGCGCGTGCTGCTCCAGAAGACCCGCACCGGGCTGGCGTTCCGGGCCGTGGCGTCGAACCGCTCGGGTTCCGCGCTGGTCGGCATCGACGTGGGGCGCTCGCTGGCGCTCGGGTGGGGACTGGCGGGTGCGTTGGGCGCCTTGGCCGGCGCCATGGTGGCGCCGAACACGCTGGTGGAGACCGGCATGATGGGCAAGCTGCTGGTGTTCGCCATCGCCGCGGCCACGGTGGGCGGGCTCGACTCCCCCGCCGGCGCCGTGGTCGGCGGGTTCCTCCTCGCCCTGGCCGAGACGATGCTCGGCGGCTACGTACCCGCCATCGGCGGCGACCTCAGCCTGCTGGTGGCCATCGCTGTGCTCCTCGCCGTGCTCGCCGTGCGCCCCCAGGGCCTGCTGGGTCGCCGCCGGGTGGCCCGCTTGTGAGCTGGCGCATCGAGGAGGGCTCCGCCGCTCACGTGGGCCTGCGGCGGCTGTGGTGGCTGACGATCGCGGTGTCGGTGCTCGTGGTGCCTGCGGCCGTGCCGAGCCTGCGGCTCCATCTGGCGTGGGAGATGGCCACGTGGTCGGTGGCCGTGCTCGGCCTCAACGTGGCCGTGGGCTTCGCCGGCCAGATCTCGCTCGGCCACGCCGCGTTCGTCGGTGTCGGGGCGTACACGTGCGTGATCCTGTCGGCCGACCACGGCTGGCCGCTGCTCGCCACCGTGCCGGCGGCGGGCGCCATGGCGTTCGTCGTCGGCTTCGCCATCGGCGTGCCGGCGCTGCGCTTCCGCGGCCTGTACCTGGCGCTCCTCACGCTGGCCGTCGGCACCGCGTTCGGGCCGATCGTGAAGCGGATGGAGTGGTTGACCAACGGGACCAACGGCAAGGGGTCGCCCGACCGTCTGGTGCCGCCGTCGTGGTTGGGGAGCACCCGGGAGGCCGAGCGGCGCTGGGTCTACCTCGTGATCGTGGCGGTGGCCGTGGCCATGTTCGTGCTCGTGGCCAACATGGTGCGCGGCCGCCCGGGACGGGCGCTCGAGGCGATGAGGTCGGACGAGCTGAGCGCCCAGACGTTCGGTGTGAACGTGGCCGTCACCAAGATGATCATGTTCGGGGTGTCCGCCGGGGTGAGCGGGGTGGCCGGCGCGCTGCTGATGCTGCCCTCGCCGTTCGTGACCGACAGCCGGTTCGCCCAGACGCTGTCGTTCCAGCTCTACACCGCGGTGTTCGTGGGTGGCATCGGCACGATGTCGGGCTGCGTCGTGGGCGGCGCGGTGATCGCCTTGCTGCCGTTCGTGACCACCTCGCTCGGCATCACCGTCGAACCGGCGCTGGTGTTCGGCGCTGCGCTCGTCGTGGTGACCCTGTTCTTCCCCGACGGGCTCATGGGCTGGTGGCAGCGGGCCAAGCTGCGCCTCGTCGAGGTGGTGCCCCGCCACCCGACGGCGACCATGGGCGACGACGGGCCCGACGGCGAGCCGGTGTTCGTCGAGATCGATCTGCCGCCGCGCTGACAGGGAGCGCGGCTCAGGTGCGCTCGGCCAGGGCGCCGGCCGCCGTCAACACGTCGGCCGCCAGGCGTGCGTCCCCTTCGACGTGGGCGTCGAGCTCGGCGGGTGTCAGCTGGGCGTGGAAGAGCCGGCAGAAGCGGTGCGCCTCGGCCACGATCGTCACCGCGGCGGGCTCGTCGTCGACCGGCGCCGGTGCGCCCGGGGCGAGCCGGCGGAGCCACACCCCGCCGCCCCGGCCCGTGAGCACGAGCCGGGCGACGGCGTCGGGCCGGGCCCGACCCGTGGCAGCCATGGCGACGGGCAGCACGTCGGCCGCCAGCGTGCACATCGTCCCGAGCGTGCCGCCGTCGGGCACCTCGGACGGACGGCCGAGCGCCAGGCGCACGTCGTCGGCGTGCATCCAGTGCTCGAACAGCTTTACCAGCGCACGAGCGAGCGGGGTCGACAGGTCGTCCGCGGTGCCCGCCGCCCGGGCGAGCCCGTCCGCGAGGCGGGCGTGCACGTCGGCGAGCGCCGCCACGAGGAGGCCGGGGTCGCCGGCCCCGAGGCGGGCGATGTAG
>JANPGL010000620.1:0-9251 GCA_031423915.1 Actinomycetes bacterium
GGCGAAGACATCGTTGCCGCACAGCTTGTCGTCGGCCGACAGCCGGTCCTCGCCCGGCTCCAGCAGGCTCGCCTCGAGCGGGCTCCGGTTGCTGGAGGCGATGCGCACGAACCGGATCTGCTCGTGGCCGGGTCGGGTCGGGTTCTCGTAGGGGGCGAAGATCGTCACCAACGAGCACAGCAGCTGCCGCACGGCGTGATCGCAGCCGGTCTCGTCGTCGGCCGAGGTGGCCGCGGCCACCAACAGCTGGTGGATGGTGCGCGTCACCTCGTCGGCGCCGCTCTCCTCGGCGGGCACCTCCGCCAGCGCGGTGGCGCAGCGGCGCGTCTGGGCGCCCAGCTCCTCCCACAGCCAGGCTGCGAGGTCGGTCGAGTCGTCGCCGTCGACGGTCGCCCACGTTCCGGCCGAGACCCGGGCGCGGACCTCGGAGTCGATCGTCCGCAGCGCCTCCTCGACGCGGCCCGGCCCCACCCGTCCCGCCGTCGTGTCGGTCGGCTCGGGGGTGCCCTGGTAGGCGCGCAGGAGGCGGTCGACGAGGGTCTTCGGGAGCGAGCAGGCCTGGCGTGCCGCCACCTGGGCGGCGTCGGCCGCCCACGATCCGTTGGCGGGCGGGGCCGCCGCGCCGGCCACGAGCCACGCCTGGTCGCTCCAGTCCTGGGCGGCGGCGGCGATCTTGCGCAGCGCCGACAGGTTTCGCCCGTGGGCCACCGCCGCCCCGTGCTGATCGTTGCTGAGGCCGCGCAGCCCGCGGATCCATCCCAGGGCCACCTCGACCGCCTGCGCCATGGCCGTGGGGGCATGCATGCTGTCGACGCCGTGGGGAGCGGTGAACAGACCGGCGTAGGCATCGGCGATGGCATCCTCCAGCGCCGTCTCGCGGCGGCGCACCAGCGCGGCCAGGGCGGGGCTGTCGGCCGGGTCGGCCAGGGGTCGCCGCACCCGGAGCGCCCCCGTGAGCACGGCGAAGGCGCGCTGGGCCTCCAAGCGGGCGTGCACGGCGGGGTCGCTGGCCCGCAGGTCCGAGCCGTAGCGCGTCACCTGCTCGCGTCGGCGCGCCGTCGCCGCCCCGTAGCCGTCGCCGTCACCGTCGTCCGACGAGGTGTCGTTGCGTCCGGCGATGCGCAGGGCGGCGGCGCGCTGGAGCCGCTGACGCCGGGCGCTGTCGTTGTAGCGCCGGAGCTCCTCGAGGTCGTCGCGCAGCGACTCCTGACCGAGCGACGCCGCCAGCGCGCGCAGGGCCGTGCCCAGGGCGCGGGGCGCGGGCGCCGACGGCGGTGCCGCCAGGCGCTCGTCGGGCGTCGGGTGCAGGAACACGAGCCAGCGTTCCGAACCCGCCACCGACGGGGCCATGGAAACCGCCTCGATCGCCTTGCGCACCGGGATGTTGTCGAGGACGCCGCCGTCGATGACGAGGCGGGTCTTTCCCGGCGCCGGCGGGTCGCTGAACACGTACCCGGCGCGCGAGGTGATGGTGGCCGGTTCGAAGGCACCGGGGAACGACGAGGTGGCCCGGCCGGCCAACGCCAGGAGCGACACGGTCGATCCGTCGCCCTCGTCGAGGGCGCTGCGCACCTCCTGGAAGTCGCCGCCGTTGTCGTCGCCGGGTTCGCCGACGAACCGGAAGGCGAACGACGCGCTACGGCGCAGTTCGACCACGGCCGCGAACGGGTCGTCGTCCAACGCGTCCTGGTCGGGCTCGACGAGCGTGGCCGACAGGATGAGGCTGAACGGGTCGTTCACCGCCCGAACGTCGGAGCCACCGCCGATCAGCTGGCGGAGCTTCCGGCCGAGCTGGGCCAGGAAGTAGCCGTCACCGTCGAGGATCGACGGTGCCCGGAACGACCGCGAGTCCGACGCCCGCCCGTAGCGCTTCAACGGATCGCGCGTCAACGACTCGATGTCGGCGAGCTCCACCCACACCTCGTCCATGTCGTCGAAGTCGAAGCCGTAGACCCGGCTGGCGGCCAGGATGACGCCGTTGAGCCCGCCGGCGCTGGCGCCCGTCATCACGTCGATGACCGCCCGCTCGTAGCCGGCCAGGTCGAGGAGCGAGCGGTAGGCGGTGGCCAGGCCGGCCGACGTGTCGGCCTTGCGGGTCCTGACGTTGGCCGCAGGGAGCACGTCGCAGCGGGTCAGGCGGTCGATCTCGGCCGCCGCGCCTCCGATCCACACGGCCAGGCTGACGCCGCCGCGCATGCTCAACGCCAGGCGGAGCTCGTCGCGCGCCTGCCCGGTCGACGTCGGGGGCACCGACTCGACGGGATCGGTTCCCGCCAGGGTGCCCATCGTCGCGGCCCGATCGGACCCCAGGTCGTCGTCCACCATCGCATCCATGCGTTCCTCAGTTCTGACGAGATCGCCGCGGCCTCACGTCGTGCTCCCGCATCTTGCGGGCTCGGTGGAGATCCTTGGCTCGGTCAGGTGGTCGGCGCGGTGAGCAGCGCCTCGGCCAGACGATCGTGCTCGACGAGGTAGGGATCCTTCCTCGCGAGTCCCTGATACAGCCGACCGTCACGCATCACCCCAACGATCTTCGAGAGATCCTGCAGCACGCGCACATCGGCCACCGGGTCGCCGTCGACGACGACCAGGTCGGCGTACTTGCCCTCCTCGAGGGTGCCGACCATGCCGCTCGGGTCGGCGGCGGCGCCGCCGTCGCGAGTGGCGGCCAGCAGTGCGTCGAACGGGGAGTAGCCGAACAGGTCGACGAAGTACTCCAGGTCCTTGGCGTAGGTGCCGTGGGGCGTGATGTTGAGCCCGTAGTCGCCGCCGATGAGGACGCGCACGCCGGCATCGCGCAGGCGCCGCACCGACTTCACGGTCTCTTCCACCTCGCGGTCGTAGCCGCGGGCGCGCACGGTCTCGCGCGAGAAGCCGATCTCGGTGCAGCGGGCCAGGAACTGCATCTCCCAGGCGATGGCCGGCCCCACGAACGTGTGGTGGCGCGCCTCGCGCAGCATCTCGATGGCTTCGTCGTCGAGGTAGTTGGCGTGGCCGACGATGTCGACGCCGTAGCGCACGGCCTGCTTCACGGCGTCGGCCGAGCGGGCGTGGCACACGACGCGCATGTTGCGGCGATGGGCCTCGTCGACGCAGGCGTCGACCTCCTCGTCGGTGTAGGTCAGCTCACCGGGTGGCGCGTGCTCCGACAGGTTCTCTCCGTCGAGGAACACCTTCACGATCTGGGCGCCGTTCTTGCGCAGCAGGCGCACCGCCTTGCGCACCTCCCACGGCCCGTTGACGATCATGCCGAGGCCCTCGACGTGGGGCTTGGCCCACTCCTTGTGCAGATCCGCGTTCGAGGCCGTGCCGCCCACGTCGCGGCCCGACGCGGCCAGTCGAGGCCCCGGGATCTCGCCGCGGTCGATGGCGTTGCGCAGGAACACGTCGATGCGGTGGACGCCGCCGAAGCTGATGGCCGACGTGAAGCCGGCGCCCAGCATCTTGCGGGCGTTCCCCACGGCCACCAGCATCGACTGCTCGACGGCGGTCTTGTCGAGCTCGGTCGGCCCGTTGTCGGCGTACGAGAGGTGGGCGTGCGATTCGGTCATGCCCGGCATGACGAACTTGCCGCCCACGTCGACGCGGCGGGCGTCGGCGGGCACCTCGCGCAGGACGGCGTCGCTCGGCCCGACGGCGCGCAGGTGGCGGCCCGACACCCAGACCGCCCCGTCGGGGACGACCTCATCGCCGGTACCGGTGAACACGCGGGCGTTGGTGAGCACGACATCGGTCATGTCGGGCCTCCTGTCCGGTCGAGGCGCAGCAGGTGCCGCGCGTTGGGCGTGAGCGACACGGTGAACGGTTCGCGGGCGTGGCGCCCGCCGGAATCCCAGCCGCCGTAGTTCGTGCCGAACACCAGCCGGTCGGTGCCGACGGTGGCGGTGAGCAACTCGAGCGCGGTGGCCGAGTCCATGTGACTGTCGAACCACAGGCGCTTCAGGTGGGCGAGGAAGCCACCGTCGCGCAGGTGCTCGGGCACCCACGGCCGCGTGTCGGCGGCGAAGGCGAACTTCTCGGCCAGGAAGGCGATGACGCCACCACCGTGGGAGATGCAGATGTCGGCCGCCGGGTGGCGCTCGGTGACGCCGCCGAGCACGAGCGCGGCCACGGCCAGCGTCTCGTCGTACGGGTAGCCGAGCAGCAGGCCCAACTCGAAGCGGCGCATGCGGCGATCGGCCGGCAGCCCCGCGCCGTCGGTGGACGCCGGGTGGAGGAACAGCGGCACGTCGAGGGCGACGAGCGTGCGATAGAAGTCGTCGAGCCGGGCGTCGTCGAGCTCGAACCCGAAGTCGGTGCCCGTGTACGGCGCGCACAGACCCAGCTGGCGGACCGAACGCTCGAGCTCGGCGCAGGCCGCGTCGGGGTCCTGCATCGGCAGGGCGATGCCGCCGAGGAAGCGGTCGGGGTGCGTGGCCACGGCGGAGGCCATGGCGTCGTTGTGGACGCGGCAGAAGTCGGCGGCCACGTCGGCCTCGATGCCGTGGAACAGGGTGAGCGGGTTGGGCGACAGCAGCTGCACGGCGATGCCGTCGCGATCCATGGCGGCGACGCGCTTGTCGAGGTCCATGAACAGGCTGCCGCGGTAGCCCATCGGCTTCATGACGTACTCGCCGATGCGGAAGAACGGCACGCCCTTGTCGTCGGTGGCGAGCTCGGGCCCGTAGCGGCCGGCGCGACCGAAGCCGGCCTCGAGCACGGCATGGGCGTGGATGTCGATGGCGGCCGTGCCCGTGTCGGTCATGGTCCGCTCAGTCCACGAAGAACTTCTCGCGGGGAACACCACCGGCGGCGTACACCGGCTCGTTCTTGATCGTCAGGTACATCTGGTTCCACGACCCCGTGATGCCGGCGGCGCCGAGCAGCACGCGCATCTGGTCGTAGTTGGCGTGCTTGAAGTGGGCGACCAGCGAGGCCTCGTCGTCCCACAGCTCGTAGACCTGGATGCGGTTCGGCACGCACGGATCGGCGGCGAAGCAGTAGGCGTGGCAGCCCGCCTCGTCGTCACGCGTCGCCTTCTGGACGGGTGCCGAGATCCGCACACTTCGTCTCGCGCCGCCTGGTCCTTGAAATCGAGCTGTGCCGCCACGACGATCATCGAAACCCCCTGGCCACGAACCGTACCGCCGGGGCGGCGGCTGCGGCCAGCGTGGGGCAAGCTGGTCGGGTGAGCGACCTCGTGCTGCCCCGCCCCCGCCCCGCCGTGACGGCCCTGCCGCTGTACAAGCCGGGCAAGTCGGCCGAGGCGGCCATGGCCGAGCACGCACTGGACAGCGCCATCAAGCTGGCGTCCAACGAGAACCCGTTCGACCCCCTGCCGTCGGTGGCGGCCGCGCTGGCCAGCGGTGCGCTGCTCACCAACCGCTACCCCGACCACCGGGCCACGGCGGTGCGCGAGACGCTGGCGGCACGGCTCGGGCGTACGCCCGAGCACATCGCCGTGGGCGTCGGTTCCGTCGGCCTGCTGCAACAGCTGTTCCTCACGTACGTCGACCCGGGCCAGCCCGTCGTCTACGGCTGGCGGAGCTTCGAGGCGTACCCGATCTACACCCAGACCGTGGCCGGCGTGGCCGTGCCGGTGCCGAACCGGCCCGACGAGACGCTGGACATGGAGGCGATCACCGCGGCGGTCACGCCCGACACGCCGCTCGTGCTCGTCACGTCGCCCAAAACCCGACCGGCACGATCGTCACGCACGCCGAGATGGTGGCTCTGATGGAGACGGTGGCGCCCACCACGCTGGTGGTGCTCGACGAGGCGTACCACGAGTACGTCACGAGCCCCGACGCCCCCGACGCGCTGGCGCTGCAGGCCCGGTACCCGAACCTGGCGGTGTTGCGCACGTTCTCGAAGGCCTACGGGCTCGCCGCGCTGCGCATCGGCTACCTGATCGCCCACCCCGACGTGGTCGCGGCGATCGACCGGGTGCTCGTGCCCTTCTGCGTGAACGGTCTGGCCCAGGCCGCGGCGCTGGCATCGCTCGCCGCGTCCGACGAGCTCGATGCCCGGGTGGCGGCGACGCTGGTCGAGCGCGACCGGCTGGTGGCCGAACTGGCCCGACGGCGCGCCCCGATGCCAGATGCCCAGGCCAACTTCGTGTGGCTGCCGGTGGGCGCCCCGGCGCTGGCGCTGGCCGAGGCGCTCGAGGCGCGCGGCGTGGTGACCCGGCCGTTCGCCAACGAAGGCGTCCGCGTAACCATCGGCTCGCCGGCCGAGAACGATCGCTTCCTCGCCGCGTTCGACGACGTCGCCGCTCAGCCGTAGAGCATCGTCAGCACGAGGGGCGCCACCGACGCCTGCGCGTTGCCGATGACCATCGCGGCCAGCACCAGGCCGGCGGGCACCGCGGCGAGCCCGCCGGCGAGGAGCGCCAGGTCCATGGGCGTGCGGTCGGCCCGGCCCGCCCGTGAGCGCCGGAGCAGCGAGCGCCAGGTGCGCGTGCCGACGACCACGACGGCGCCGGCAGGTCACCGGCGTCGAGATCGCGGTGCGCCGGTGCGCCGACCGTGTCGTGGTGACGGTGCGCGACGACGGCGCACCGGCGGCGCCGCACGGCACCGACACGTACGGGATCGTCGGCATGCGCGAACGCGCCGTCGCCCTCGGCGGCTCGCTGGCGGCCGGGCCGGCACCGGGCGGTGGGTGGCTGGTGCGGGCGGAGCTGCCGGTGGAGCGTCGCCCGTGACCATCCGGGTGCTCGTGGCCGACGATCAGGAGATGGTGCGCGCCGGTTTCCGTCTGATCCTCGACGACGCCGACGACATCGAGGTGGTCGCCGAGGCGGGGGACGGGGCGACGGCCGTCGCGCTGGCTCGTGCCCTGCGCCCCGACGTCTGCCTCGTCGACGTCCGCATGCCGCACCTCGACGGCCTGGAGGTGACGCGGCGCCTGGCCGGCGCGGACGTCACCGATCCGCTGCGGGTCGTCGTCGTCACCACGTTCGACCTCGACGAGTACGTCTATGCCGCGCTGCGCCACGGCGCGGCCGGTTTCCTGCTCGAGGACGCCGGTCCGACCCTGTTGCTCGAGGCGGTCCGGGCGGCGCACCGGGGTGACGTGCTGGTATCGCCTTCGGTCACGGTCCGCCTGCTCGCCCATGTCGCGGCGGCGGCGCCGACGGCCGAGTCGGTGCAGCCCGCGGTGCCGTTGACCGACCGGGAGGAGGAGGTCCTCCGGGCGGCGGCGCGCGGGCGCAGCAACGCCGAGATCGCCCGGGAGCTGTTCATCTCGCTCGGCACGGTCAAGACGCACCTGTCGAGCCTGCAGGACAAGGTCGGTGCCCGGAACCGGGTCGAGCTGGCGGCGTTCGCGTGGCAGAGCGGACGCATGCGGGACTAGGCCCGCCGGCTACTCGTCGAAGCCGACGAAGCTGGCGTCGTCGTCGATCGGCGCCCGGCGCGAAACGACATGGTTCGCCACGAACTCGTCGTCGGGCCAGCCCATCGCCACGCAGGTCATGATCACCTCGTCCTCGGGGATGTTGGCGTGCTCGCGCACGACCGAGGACTGCATGATCCCCTGGCCGTTGATCACACAGCCCAGGCCCTTCGACGTGGCGGCGAGCACGAGCCCGTAGGTGGCGGCGCCGCAGTCGAAGTGCGCCACGGTGTCGTCGGCGAGCGCCCGGTCGACGGTGATCACCACCGACACCGGCGCGTCGAACTGCCGGAAGCCGCGCATGACCCAGTCCTGCCGCCTCGCCTTGTCGTCCCACCCGATGCCCATGGACTCGAACAGCTGCACGGCGATCTCCTTCTGGCGATCCCGGTGCACGCCCTGGTAGCCGTGACCGCTCATCTTTATCTCCCGGTCCACCGACGCACCGGCCAACATGCGCTCGGTGTTGCCCTCGCGGATCCGTTCGAGCGGTGCGCCCGTGATGGCGTGGAAGTTCCAGGGCTGGGTGTTCATCGACGACGGTGCCCGCTTGGCGATGGCGATGATCTCGCTCATCAGCTCCCTGGACACCGGGTCCTTCGTGAACCCGCGGGTGCTGCGCCGCGTCGCCACCAGTGCTTCGTAGTCCATGTCGAGCTGCCTCCCGTTCGGCGTGTGTCCGCCATTGTGCGGCGGATCACCCGGTCGAGGCGAAAACGGGCGCGGCTACGGCGGCACGCATCGCCGGAACGTCTACGCGTCGCGTCCCGTGTCGCCCCGAGTGCGCTGGCGGGCCAGCCACGTCTCCCGGCGCATGCGCCAGCGGACGCCGACGCCCGTGTGAGCGGGCGCCTGCTTCTCCATCGCCTCTTCGCCGATGCGCGTGTAGCCCAGCGACGCCGGCACCCGTCCGCTCACCACGTTGGCCTTGTCGTGCAGGATCTCCACGAACGCCACCTCGGCCATCTGGAACGCGGCGCCGGTCAGTCCGGCGGCGGCCGCGGCGGCGTACCCGCGGCGCAGCCGACCGGCGTGGACCCAGTACCCGATCTCGAGACCGCCCACGGCGCCGCGGGAGTGCAGTCCGCAGCCGCCGACGACGGCATCGTCGGCCCACATGCCGTACACGAAGTCGGTGCCGGCCACCCAGGCCTCGGTCCAAGCGGTGATGAGGGCACGCCGCGCCGCCGGTGCGAGGGGTTCGGCGGCGGCCCACGGCATCCACGGTCGCAGGTGGTGGACGCTGTCGAGCACGGCGGCACCGAGCGCGTCGACGTCGTCGACAGTCCAGCGACGCAGGACGAGCGGTCCGGCGGCGAGCCGGGCGGGTGGCGTCATCACGGACAAGCAGACGACGGTCCGGTCCGTCCGTCAACCACTGTTCGTGACGGTCTCCGTGTCTCGGCAGTTGGGCGTTGTGTTGCGATCGGTTCCGATATATCGTGATGGCACGGAACGAGGTCACTCCGGCCTCGCCGAAAGGAAACCCCCATGCATGCCATGAACCATCCCCACGCCCAACCCTTCGCCTGGCACGGCGGTCACGCCGGTCCTGAAGGCGAGGATCACCACGACGACCACGACGGTCGCTTCCGCCCCCCGCGCTGGTTCGCCATGGGCGGCCCGCGGCGCGGCGGCGGCCCGGGCCACGGCCGCGGTTTCGGCGGCCCGGGCTTCGGGCCCGGCTTCGGTGGCCGCGGCGGCCGGGCCCGGCGCGGCGACGTGCGAGCCGCCATCCTGCGTCTGCTCGCCGAGCGGCCGATGCACGGCTACCAGATCATCCAGGAGCTCTCCGAGCGCAGCGGCGGCGCGTGGAACCCGAGCCCCGGCTCGGTGTACCCCACGCTCGCCGCGCTCGAGGACCAGGGCCTCGT
>JANPGL010000621.1:0-2243 GCA_031423915.1 Actinomycetes bacterium
GCCCACCGGCGCGTCCGCGGTGGAACGCCGCCGGCGACGCGCCACACTTCACCGGCCGACCCGACGCCACCGCCACCGAGCCGCTAGAGAGAGACCCACCATGTGGAGAGTCGCCCTCAAGGGCATCACGCAACGCAAGCGACGGTTCTTCTCGACGATGGTGGCCATCGTCATCTCGGTCGGCTTCCTGACCGGGGTGTCGGTGCTCTCGAACACCATCCGCTCGGCGTTCGACTCGCTGTTCTCGAGCGTGTACGGCGGCACCGATGTGGTCGTCACCTCGAAGGGAGCGCTCGATGCGGGTCCGCGCCGGTCGCCTCGTCGCCTCCCCCGCACGCTCATCGAGGACCTGCGTTCGGTCGACGGCGTCGCCGCGGCCGACGGCCTCGTGCAGGCCTACACCCAGATCGTCGATCGCGAGGGCGTTCCGATCGGTGGATCGAACGCCCCGACCTTCGGAGCGGCGTGGCAGCTCGATGCCGTACTGAACCCGTTCACCATCGCCGAGGGCCGGGCCCCGGCCGCCGAGGGCGAGATCGTGGTCGACCTCAACAGCGCCAAGACCGGCAAGCTGAAGCTCGGCGACTCGGTCCAGGTGCTCACCCTCAGCGAGCCCGTGAACGACAGGATCGTGGGGTTCACGCGGTTCGGCAAAGCCGACAGCCCGGCCGGGTTCGGCTACACCCACTTCACCGCGTCCGAGGCCGACCGGCTGTTCCGAACCAACGGTGCCGTCGACCAGATCCTCCTGGCGGCCAAGGACGGGGTCACGCAGGAGGAACTGGCGGCGCGGGTGACCAAGGTCGTGAGCCCGAACGAGGACGTGTTCACCGGGGCGGCGGCGACCGTGAAGCGCCAGAGCGACTTCAAGGAGAACCTGAAGGGCTTCACCCTCTTCCTCACCGTGTTCGCGCTCGTCGCCATGTTCGTGGCCACGTTCGTGATCTTCAACACGTTCCAGATCATCCTGTCGCAGCGTCAACGCGAGATGGCGCTGTTGCGCGCGCTCGGGGCCAGCCCCTGGCAGCTCATGCGCTCGGTCGTGCTCGAGTCGGCGATCATCGGGCTGGTGGCCTCGCTGATCGGGCTGGGCATCGGCTACCTAGTCGCGCTCGGCCTCAAGGCGGCGCTCAGTGCCGCCGGGTTCCCGCTCGGCCGCGGGTCTGTGTCGCTCGACGCCGTGACCATACGGAACGGCTTCCTGGCGGGCATCCTGTCGACCGTGGTCGCCGCGCTCGTGCCGGCGTGGCGGGCTTCACGTGTGCCACCCGTGGCGGCCATGTCGGAGACCGTGCTCGAGCATGGGCGGGCGTCTCGGTGGCGAATCGCCGTAGGCGTCGTGTTCATGGCCGCGGCAGGGTTGCTCGTCGTGGCGGGCCTGCGGACGAGCGGCAACCCGGCGGTGTACCGGGTCGGTGCGGCCGCCGGCGTGTCGGTGTTCGGCCTCCTGCTGCTCAACCCGGTGCTGCTCGTGCCGTTCACGCGCACGGCCGGAGCGCCCGCACGCCTGCGCGGCACCGCCGGCCAGCTCGCCCAGGAGAACGTGCTGCGCAGCCCGCGCCGCAACGCGCTCACGGCGTTCCCGTTGTTGTTCGGCGCCGCGCTCGTGGGCCTGCTGCTCGTGTTCACGGCGTCGTTCAAGGCGCAGGTGTTCAAGACGGTCGAGGGGCAGTTCAAAGGTGACTTCTTCATCAACCCGAAGGGCACCCCCCTCGGCTTCTCACCCGAGGTGGCCAAGGCCGTCGCCCGCGTCGACGGGGTCGAGGCGCTCACCTCCGTGCGTTTCTACTTCGGCGATCCCAAGCTCAGCGACGACCGGGGCAACTCCACCAACGACGCGCTGATCGCCGTCGACACCTCGTCGGTGCTGAAGACGGTCGACATCCCCGTGCTCTCGGGTGACATCGCCTCGATGCGCCAGGGTGACATCGCCGTATCGTCGGTCGCCGCCAAGGACAACGGCTGGAAGGTGGGCGACCAGCTCACCCTGGCCATCCCACCCGACAAGCAGGCCCCGCTGCGCATCGCCGCCGTCATCGACGCCGCCAAGGTGATCGGTCTGTTCCAGGGGGCCAGCGCGCTGGTCGACACGTCGACGTTCGATGCGCTCGACATCGGCCGGCTCGACCAGATCGTGTACGTGCGCACGACCGACCGCGACCGCACCCAGATCGCCCTGATGAAGGGTCGACTGACCGATGCACTGAAGGGCTATCCGACGGTCGAGGTGGGCGACCTGGCCA
>JANPGL010000622.1:0-17518 GCA_031423915.1 Actinomycetes bacterium
CAAGACCGCGCTGGACTGCATGCCGACGTTCGTGCAGCTCTTCGTCGCCGCCAAGGGCAGCCGCCTCCTGGGTATGGGCCTGGAGCGCCTGGCGTACTGCCTGCGCAAGCGCGCCGAGCACGAGGCCGACGTGTACTTCCCGTCGTTGTCGCTGCGCACCATCGTCTACAAGGGCATGCTCACGACCGACCAGCTCGACCACGTCTTCCCCGACCTCGTCGACGAGCGGGTCGCCTCGGCGCTGGCCGTCGTGCACTCGCGGTTCTCGACCAACACCTTCCCGAGCTGGCCGCTCAGCCACCCCTACCGCTACATCGCCCACAACGGCGAGATCAACACGGTGCAGGGCAACCGCAACTGGATGAGGGCCCGCGAGGCGTTGCTGGCCAGCGACGTGCTGCCCGGCGACCTGGAGCGCATCTTCCCGATCTGTACGCCGGGCGGGTCGGACTCGGCCAGCTTCGACGAGGTGCTCGAGCTGCTCCACCTCGGCGGCCGCAGCCTGCCCCACGCCATCTTGATGATGATCCCGGAGCCCTGGGAGAACAACCACGCCATGGACAAGGCGCGGCGCGACTTCTTCCGCTACCACGCCTCGCTCATGGAGCCGTGGGACGGCCCGGCGTCGGTGGCCTTCACCGACGGCACGCTCATCGGTGCCGTGCTCGACCGCAACGGCCTGCGCCCCAGCCGCTACTGGGTGACCGACGACGATCTGGTGGTGATGGCGTCCGAGGTGGGCGTCATCGACGTCGACCCGGCCCGCGTGGTGCGCAAGGGTCGCCTGCAGCCCGGCCGCATGTTCCTCGTCGACACCGCCCAGGGCCGCATCGTCGACGACAGCGAGATCAAGGACGCGTTGGCGGCCGAGCACCCCTACGGCCAATGGCTCGACGACGGCCTCGTGTACCTGCGCAACCTGCCCGAACGAGAGCACATCGTGTTCAGCCACGACAGCGTGCTGCGCCGCCAGCAGGTGTTCGGGTACACCCACGAGGAGCTCAAGATCATCGTCGGTCCGATGGCGAAGGCCGGCACCGAGCCGATCGGCTCCATGGGCACCGACACGCCGATCGCCGTGCTGTCCGATCGCCCGCGTCTGCTGTTCGACTACTTCGCCCAGCTGTTCGCCCAGGTGACCAACCCGCCGCTCGACGCCATCCGCGAGGAGCTGGTGACGGCGCTCGGGTCGACCATCGGCCCCGAGGCGAACCTGCTCGGCACCTCGCCCGACGCATGCCGGCAGGTGGTGCTGTCGTTCCCGGTGATCGACAACGACGAGCTGGCCAAGATCATCCACATCGACGACGACGGCGACCGCGTCGAGTTCCGATCGGTCGTGGTACCGGGCCTGTACCGGGTGGCCGGCGGTGGTCTGGCGCTCAAGCGCGCCCTCGACGCCATCCGCACCCAGGTGTCCGACGCCATCGCCAACGGCGCCCGCATCATCGTGCTGAGCGACCGCAACTCCGATGCGGTCTACGCGCCGATCCCCTCGCTGCTGCTCACCGCGGCCGTGCACCACCACCTGATCCGCGAGAAGACCCGCACGCAGGTCGGTCTCGTCGTCGAGTGCGGCGACGCCCGCGAGGTGCACCACATGGCGCTGCTCGTCGGCTACGGCGCCGGCGCCATCAACCCGTACCTGGCGTTCGAGTCGATCGAGGACATGATCGCCCACGACCTCCACGGCCTCGGTGGCATGGATCCGCACAAGGCGGTGCACAACTACATCAAGGCCGCCGGCAAAGGCGTGCTGAAGGTGATGTCGAAGATGGGCGTGTCGACGGTGGCGTCGTACACGGGCGCCCAGATCTTCGAGGCGGTGGGCCTCGGCCAGGAGCTCGTCGAGGACTACTTCACCGGCACGGTGTCGCGTCTCGGCGGCATCGGCCTCGACGAGGTGGCCGCCGAGGTGGCCGCCCGCCACGTCGTGGCCCACCCCGACCGGGCCGAGCGCCGCAGCCACCGCCAGCTCGAGCTCGGCGGCGAGTACCAGTGGCGCCGCGAGGGTGAGCACCACCTGTTCAACCCGGAGACGGTCTTCAAGTTGCAGCACGCCACGCGGGCCAAGCGCTACGACATCTTCAAGGAGTACACACGCCTCGTCGACGACCAGTCGAAGACGTTGGCCACGTTGCGCGGCCTGTTCGAGCTGAGGCTGGCCGACCGCTCGCCGATCCCCGTCGACGACGTGGAGCCGGTGCGCGACATCGTGAAGCGGTTCTCGACGGGCGCCATGAGCTACGGCTCGATCTCGGCCGAGGCGCACGAGACGCTGGCCATGGCCATGAACTCCATCGGGGCGAAGTCGAACACCGGCGAGGGCGGCGAGGACGCGGACCGCCTGTACGACCCGTCTCGGCGCAGCTCGATCAAGCAGGTGGCCTCGGGACGCTTCGGTGTGACGTCGGAGTACCTGACGAACGCCGACGACATCCAGATCAAGATGGCCCAGGGCGCCAAGCCCGGCGAGGGCGGCCAGCTGCCGGCCCACAAGGTGTACCCGTGGGTGGCGCGCACCCGGCACTCGACGCCCGGCGTTGGGCTCATCTCGCCGCCGCCGCACCACGACATCTACTCGATCGAGGACCTGAAGCAGCTCATCCACGACCTGAAGAACGCCAACCCGTCGGCCCGGGTCCACGTGAAGCTCGTGGCCGAGATGGGCGTGGGCACGGTGGCGGCCGGCGTCAGCAAGGCCAAGGCCGACGTGGTGCTCATCTCGGGCCACGACGGCGGCACGGGCGCCAGCCCGCTGACGTCGCTGAAGCACGCCGGTGGCCCGTGGGAGCTCGGCCTGGCCGAGACCCAGCAGACGCTGCTCCTCAACGGCCTGCGCGACCGCATCGTGGTCCAGGCCGACGGCCAGCTGAAGACCGGACGCGATGTGATCGTGGCCGCGTTGCTCGGCGCCGAGGAGTTCGGCTTCGCCACGGCGCCGCTCGTCGTGTCGGGCTGCGTGATGATGCGGGTCTGCCATCTCGACACGTGCCCGGTGGGTGTGGCCACGCAGAACCCGGAGCTGCGCAAGCGGTTCTCGGGCAAGCCCGAGTTCGTCGTGAACTTCTTCGAGTACATCGCCGAGGAGGTGCGCGAGCTGCTCGCCGAGCTCGGCTTCCGCACGCTGCAGGAGGCCATCGGGCACGCCGAGTTGCTCGACACGCGCCCTGCCGTCGACCACTGGAAGGCGAAGGGCCTCGACCTGTCCCCGATCCTGATGCCGGCCCAGAACCCGTACGGCCAGACGCTGCACCAGTCCGTTGTCCAGGATCACGGGCTCGACGTGGCGCTCGACGCCGAGCTGATCGTCGAGTGCGGGCCGGCCATCCACGACGGCCGGCCGGTGAAGCTGGTGAAGGCCATCTCGAACGTGAACCGCACGGTGGGGACCATGCTCGGCCACGAGGTGACCAAGCACTGGAAGCGTCAGCAGATGCCCGACGGCACGATCGAGATCAACTTCAGCGGCTCCGCCGGCCAGAGCTTCGGGGCCTTCGTCCCGTCCGGCATCACCCTGCGTCTCGAAGGTGACGCCAACGACTACGTCGGCAAGGGGCTGTCGGGTGGGCGTCTCATCGTCCACCCGAACCGTGCCGCCACGTTCCCCGCCGAGGACAACGTCATCGCCGGCAACGTCATCGGCTACGGCGCCACCAGCGGCGAGATCTTCCTGCGCGGGCTGGTGGGCGAACGCTTCTGCGTGCGCAACTCGGGCGCGCTGGCGGTCGTCGAGGGGGTGGGCGACCACGGCTGCGAGTACATGACGGGCGGCAAGGTCGTGGTGCTCGGATCGACCGGTCGCAACTTCGGTGCCGGCATGTCGGGCGGCATCGCCTACGTGCTCGACGTCGACGGCACGTTCCCGAGCCGGCTCAACGGCGAGATGGTGGCACTGGAGGAGCTCGACGACGACGACCGGCAGTTCCTGCTGGCCACCGTGCGGCGCCACGGCCTGCTCACGTCGTCGGCCGTGGCCGAGCGACTGCTCGACGACTGGGATGCCGCCGTCGAGACGTTCCGCAAGGTGATGCCCACCGACTACAAGCGGGTGCTCACCGTCATGAAGGAAGCCCGCGACGCCGGACTCGACGACGCGGCCATCGAGATCAAGGTCATGGAGGCCTCCCGTGGGTGAGACCACCGGGTTCCTGAAGTGGGGTCGCGAGACCCCGACGCGCCGACCGGTGCCGGTCCGCCTGCTCGACTGGAAGGAGGTGTACGAGCCGTTCCCGCGCGAGCACCTGGCCAACCAGGCCGGTCGTTGCATGGACTGTGGCATCCCCTTCTGCAACAACGGGTGTCCGCTCGGCAACCTCATCCCCGACTGGAACGACCTCGTGTACCGCGACCACTGGCGTGACGCCATCGAGCGGCTGCACGCCACGAACAACTTCCCCGAGTTCACCGGCCGGCTGTGCCCGGCGCCGTGCGAGGCGGCGTGCGTGCTCGGCATCAACGCCGACCCCGTCACCATCAAGCAGGTCGAGGTCTCCATCGTCGACCGGGCGTGGGACGAGGGCTGGATCACCCCGCAGCCGCCGTCGCGCACCACCGGCAAGCGGGTCGTCGTCATCGGCTCGGGGCCCGCCGGCCTGGCCGCCGCCCAGCAGCTGACGCGTGCCGGCCACGACGTCGTCGTGCTGGAACGGGCCGACCGCATCGGTGGCCTGCTGCGCTACGGCATCCCCGAGTTCAAGATGGAGAAGCGCCAGGTCGACCGCCGCCTCGAGCAGATGCGGGCCGAGGGTACGGAGTTCCGCACGAACGCCGAGGTCGGTCGCAACGTCGACATCGACGTGCTGCTCGCCTCGTCGGACGCAGTGGTGCTGGCCGTCGGTGCCACCGCCTGGCGGGACCTTCCGATCCCCGGCCGCGAGCTGCGGGGCATCCACCAGGCCATGGAGTTCCTGCCCCTGGCCAACCGGGTCCAGGAGGGCGACACCGACACGTACGACATCGATGCCCGCGGCAAGCACGTGATCATCATCGGCGGCGGCGACACGGGGGCCGACTGCCTGGGCACGTCGCACCGCCAGGGCGCGGCGAGCGTCACCCAGCTCGAGATCATGCCGCGGCCGCCCGAGACGCGCGCCACCGACAACCCGTGGCCGCAGTGGAGCCTGGTCCTGCGCACCTCCTCGGCCCACGAGGAGGGCGGCGACCGCGTCTACAGCGTCAACACCGAGTGCTTCCTCGGCGACGACGACGGCAACGTGCGCGCCCTTCGCTGCCACGAGGTGGTCATGCGCGCCGGTCGCTTCGAGAAGGTGGAGGGCAGCGACTTCGAGCTGCGCGCCGATCTGGTGTTCCTGGCCATGGGCTTCGTGGGTCCCGACAAGGGCCGCTGGCTCGAATCGCTCGGGGTGGAGTTCGACCAGCGTGGCAGCGTCGCCCGCGACGCCGACTTCATGTCGAACGTGCCGGGTGTCTTCGTGGCCGGCGATGCCGGGCGCGGGCAGAGCCTGATCGTGTGGGCCATCGCCGAGGGCCGGTCCTGCGCGGCGGGTGTCGACCGGTGGCTGATGGGAGAGTCGACGCTGCCGGCGCCCATCGCTCCGACCACCCGACCGCTGACGTGAGCGACGACCCGCCGGTCCAGCAGCCCCGCTCGCTCTCGGGTGTGCCAGGGGCGCTCGAAGTCGGCTTCCTGCTCGACGGCACCGAGCACTGCGAGCTGATCCTCGTGCGCCACGGCCAGCAGCAGCACCCCGACCTCAGGGTCACCGGTGTGGCCGACATGATCGACCCGCCGCTGTCGGCCGTGGGCGAACGCCAGGCGCTCGCCGTCGGCGAGCGCTTCGCCCACCATCGGATCGACGCGGTGTACGCCAGCCACCTGAAGCGGGCCCACCGCACCGGGGAGGCGGTGGCCGAACGCCACGGACTCGAGCTGCACGTCCGTCCCGACCTGCGCGAGATCGAGGTCTACCGCGACCTCCCGCAGGACCGGCCGCTGCTCGAGGTGCTCGGCCGCGAGCAGCTCCTCGGCTTCCGGGAGCAGATGCTGCGCCACATGCGCTGGGACGTGTACCCGGGCAGCGAGGGCAGCCACGAGTTCCGGCGCCGGGTGTGCACCGCCATCGACGGGATCGTGGCCTCGCACCCGGGCCAGCGCGTCGTCGTGGCCTGCCACGGGGGCGTCATCAACGCCTACGTGGCCGACATCCTGGGCACCACGGCGGACATGTTCTTCCGGCCTGCGCACACGGCCGTGAACGTGGTGCGCGCCGCCCTCGGCGGGCGCCGCGCCATCGAGACCATCGGCGATTCGAGCCACCTGAGCCATCCCGAGGGCCTGCTCACGTACTGACCCGGGCGTCGGGGTGCCGCCGCCCGAGGCGTTCCGCGACCTAGGCTGCGCGCTCATGGAACGCAGGACGAACGGGCGATCGACACGCGCGGGTCTGGCCGGCGCGCTCGCCGCAGGCCTCGTGCTCACGTCGTGCGGCCTGACGGGCCCCAACACGTCGTCGACGAAGCAGACCACGGCCACGACGCGCAAGTCGGGCACGAGCTTCCCCACGGTGGCGTACGTCCCCACCACCACGACGTCGACGACCACCCTGGCGTCGGTCAACCCGCCGGTCGGTGGTGGGAGCACGGGCGGGACGGCGAGCGGCGATGTGGCCCCCACGCCCGAGACGCCCGGCTCGTACACCGTGAAGGCCGGCGACGTGGCGGTGCTCATCGCCCGGCGGTTCTCGATCACGCTGACCGAACTGGCCGCGGCCAACCCGAACAAGCAGCTCGACCGCATCCAGCCCGGCGACACGCTCGTCATCCCGCCGCCGAGCCAGGGCGGCGCCCAGGTGCCGCCGATCGCGCCGCCGACCGGCACGACCGTCAAGGCGGCGGGATCGACCACCACGACCGCCGCGGTGAAGACCGGCGCCACCTACACGGTGCAGTCCGGCGACACGCTGGTGGGCATCGCCAAGAAGGTCGGGATCGCACTCGCCACGCTGCAGCAGCTGAACCCGGGCGTGAGCGCGTCGAGCCTGCAGGTCGGCCAGAAGCTCAACATCCCCAAGGGCTCCGCGGTGGCGGGGCCGACCACCACCAAGAAGCCGTAGCCCGCTACACGAGCGTCGCCCGGAGCCCGACGAGGTCGAACGACTCGCCCGCCCGGTTGCGGTCCGAGGCGTGGAAGCGGATGCCGTCGACGCCCTCGCCTCGCGGCCCGACGGGCACGAAGGCGACCACGGCATCGCTGAGCTGCACCGTGGCGCCGTCGGCGGCCAGCGGGGCGTCGAGGGCGTCAGCCCAACGCGCCGCCATGGCGGACGGGTCGTCGGCGCCGATCTCCACGCCGGCGAAGCCGCGCACGACCTCGGTGCGGATGTGGTCGCGCCAGCTCGCCGGACCCGCCCAGTCCCACCGCTCGGGCGGGTTGGCGGCGTCGATCGAAAGGATGGCGCCGCCCACGTCTTTCGGGTGCACGTGCGTTCCCGCCATCTTCTCGCCGTCGTGGCGCCAGATGACCCGCACCCCGAGCCCGGGCAGGCGGTCTCGCAACCGCTCGAGGTCGACGAACGACTCGGCCTGGACGATCACCATGTACCCGCCGTCGCCGCCGCGACGGTCGAGAAGACGACCGGCCGTCGTGCCCGGCTGGCTCGGGGAGACGACCTCGAGGAGCTGGTCGCCCACCGGCCACAGGGCGTTCACGAGGCCGAACTCGCCGACCCCGGGGTCACGGAAGCAGAGCGATAGGCCCAACCGGTCGGCGATCTGCCGCTCGGCTGCGGGCAGGTCGGTGGCCACCAGGGCGAGCTGGCGCAGTCGTACGGTCACGGGTCCCCTCGATCCTCGACGCTGTGGGCGACCGTAGCCGCCGTGGCCGCGGTCAGCCTGCGGGGCGCTGGGCGGCCACGAGATCGATGAGCTGCGGGCCCAACCAGCCGGCCACCTGCACCGCCGCCGTGTCGGTGAAGTGCACGCCGTCCGGGCGCATCGCCCGGTCGAGCTCACCGCCGGGGGTCGAGGCGAGGTAGCCCGCAAGATCGGCCACCTTCAGCGCGGGTCGCTCGGCCTCGACCTCGCGGAGCAGTTGGTTGAAGCGGACCATGCGCGCCGGGTCGCTCATCGCGTGGTGGGGCGAGATGCCGTTGGCCGTCAGGCCGAAGTCGATGAGCGGGCAGGTGAGCCACACGACCGTGGGCGCCTCGGCCGACAGCTCGTCGACGACCGAGAGCATCTCGCGCTTCAGCCAGGCGTCGTAGGCGGGGTCGCCGGGCGCTCGCCACTGGCTCTCGCCCGGCAGCTGGTGATCGGTCACGTCCCACGTGCCGACGAGCACGACCGCCACGTCGGCGGCGCGCTTGTCGAGCACCGTGTTCCACCGCGCGGCCCACGCGTTGCACTCGTCGCGCTGGGGACCCTCGGGATAGCCGGGTACGCGGTAGCGGCCGCCCCGCATGATGCCGCACCCGAGCGAGGTGCCGCTGATGTCGACCTGGATGGCTCGGTTCTCGCGACCCCACAGGTCGAGACCGCCACCGGTGAGCAGCGCGGTGGAGTCGCCGAAGACCGACACCCGCAGGGGCTGCAGCGGCGCGGCGGTGGGCGGGGGCGCGGGGGCCGTCGTCGGGGCGGCCAGGGTGGTCGGTTCCACCGGGACCGCGTCGGGCGTCGCGGCCGATGGCGGAGGCGCCGTGCTGGTGGCGACGGCGATGGTCGTGGCGCGGGGCTCCGGGACGCTGGTACTCGACAGGCGCTTGCGCGTCGCCTCGACCGACGGCGGGAAGCCGGCCGCCGCCGCCCCGCCCGCGCCGTCGACGAGCACCGAGGTGGCGAGGACCGCCGCCATCCCGGCGACGAGCGGCAGGCCGATGCGACGGTGCCGGACCCAGCCGGGCCGGTCGCCCTGAAGGATCGGCCGCTCGAGCAGGTGGTACGACAGGAGCGCGGCGCCCAGCGACACGGCGATCTGGAGCGCGAACCGGGGGCCCGCTTCGAGCTGGACCCGCCGCTGGTTGAAGAGCAGGAACAGCGGCCAGTGGTACAGGTAGAGGCCGTACGAGATGCCGCCCAGCCAACGCAGCGGGCGCAGCGAGAGGAGGCGCTGCACGGGCCCGGCTCGCACGCAGCCGACGACCACGATGGCCGACAGCAGGGAGTAGGCGGGCAGACCGCCGCGGTCGAGCCAGCGCATGTCCTTGGTGGCCGCGACCCACAGCAGGACGCAGGCGGCGAGCGCGAACACCGGCACGAGGCGGCCGTTGCGCGTGCTCCACCGGGCCGCCGGCCGGCCGAGCGGGATGAGGGCGAGCGCGCACCCGGTGAGGATCTCGGCGGCCCGCAGCGGGGTGGCGTAGTAGACGAGCGTCGACTTCCCCGCCATGCCCGCCAGCGTCGATGCGCCGGCCGCGAGCACCAGCAGCCCGAGCACCAGGGCGGTGAAGCCCTGACGGTTCATCTTGAACTTCACCAGCGCCAGCCAGGCCAGGGCCGGGAACACCAGGTAGAACTGTTCTTCGATGGCCAGGCTCCAGAAGTGGAGCAGCGGCGACGGGGTGGCGAACAGGCTGGCGTACGAGCGGCCCGCGGCCCAGAACCGCCAGTTGGCCAGGTTGGTGAGCGCGCCGATGACGTCGCCGGCCAGGTTGTCCCGGAAGGTCGTGGCCATGGTGGCGGCCAGCAGGACCACGACGGCAACGGTCGTGACGGCCGCGGGCAGCAGGCGCCGGATGCGGCGCTGCCAGAAGCGCTTGAGGTCGACCGTGCCGGTGTCGGCGAAGTCGTGGACGAGCCGCGCGGTGATCAGGTAGCCGGACAGCGTGAAGAACGTGGAGACCCCGAGGAAGCCGCCCGCCGCCCACCGCCAGTCGCCGTGGAAGCACAGCACGGCCATGACCGCCAGCCCCCGCAGGCCATCGAGTGCCGGTAGGTGCGGGAAGGCTCGACGGGCCCGCCCCACGGGCGCGAAGTCGAACGAGTAGCCCGGGCCGAGGAGCTCGGCGGGGCGCGGCGAGGGGGTCGAGTCGCGGCCGGCCGAGGTCACTACGCAAGGGTAGGAGCCGCGCTCGTCGTCGCGCGTGGATGAGGAGGTCTTGACGGAACGACGTGCGGTGTTCGGCCACGCAGCGTCGTCGGCCGGTGCCATCGAGCGTCCGGCCTCAGTCGAGCTCGGGCCAGCGCCGCTTCTGGCGGCGCCGTCGCGCCGCCGCACCGCGCTGGCGGTGCTCGGTGAGCGCCCACGCTCTGCGCCAGCCGGTCGCTTCGGGGCCGGTCAGCCGGGGCGTCGCGCCGCCGGCGGCGCGGCGTCGGGCCGTCCACCAGTCGTAGAGGGATTCGTCGCCGAGCGCCGACACGGCCAGCTCGATGCGGTCGCTGAACCGGCGGACGTTCTCGTCGGGGCGCATGCGCAGGGGTGCGCCGAAGGTGACGGTGACCGAGCCGGGCTTCAGGCGTCGGGCGCCTTTGCCCCAGATGGCGCCGGAGCCGTCGATGTGGACGGGCACGACCGGCACCCCGCACTTGTCGGCCAGGAACGCGGCGCCCCCCTTGAAGGGCTGGCCCCAGCCGTCCGGCGATCGCCCACCTTCGGGGAAGATCACCATGCTCATCCCGTCGCCGATCAGCTCGGCGGCCTGGTCCGACGTGCGGCGGCTGACAGTGGAGCGATCGATCGGGATGGCGCCCAGCGCCAGCGCCGACGCGGCGCTCGTGGCCCGGGTCGTGAAGAAGTAGTCGGCCGCCGCCACCACGAACAGGTCTTGACGCCAGGGCAACGGGATCGACGTGAGCATGAGCGGCGCGTCGAGGTGGCTGTGGTGGTTGGCGACGAAGATGAGCGGTGGGGCATCGTCGCCGAGGCGTCGCAGATCGGCGAGACGGTCGAGCCCCTGGATGCGCGGATCGGCGATGGCCTTGACCGTGGCCTTCAGCGGCCCGGCCACGATGGTGTTGCGGACGCGCCTCGCCGCGGGCGTGCGGGCCCAGTCGGTGTCGAAGTCGATCCCGGTGCGCGCCTTCGTGGGCAACGGGTCGACGCTGCCCGGCACCGTGGGCGCCCGATACGGGAAGCCGGTCTTGGCGACGACGAGGCGGGCCACGCCGACCCGTCGGCTCACCGAGCGGACGGCCCGGGCTGCGTCGCGGTAGCGGACGAGCTTGGCGCCGGGCTTCACGACACGTCGCACATCATGAGGGGCGGGGCGTGGAAATGGGTGATGGTGGCGTCGCGCCCCACCACGTCGCTGGCCAGTTCGAGCGCGTCGTCCATGGTCGACGCCGGCGTGAAGCCGAGGCGTCGCACCGAGCGCGGCTCGCCACCGACGATGATCACGCGCCCGCAGTGCTTGAGACCGTGGCTGCCCCAGTACCACATGTAGAACGGGTGGACGCCGTGGTAGGCGTAGCTCGTGCGGTACAGGTGGCGGTACCACTCGTCCTCGGCGAACGACGTCTCGTACTTGCGGGCCAGTTCGGCCGGGTCGGTGGTGTCGGCCAGGCACTGCTCGAAGAAGTCGATGTAACTCGGGTGGTGGACGGGGTTGAACTCCCACGGGGTCGGGTGCGTCATGATCACGACGCCGCCTTCGCGCACCAGCGGCTTGCCGCGATAGAGGTTGAAGTAGAACCCGAGCCCCATGCACATCACGAGGATGGGGTTCATGATCGAGTTGACGTTGTACGGGCAGATGTACGGGATGCCCATCGTGAGGATGTCGGTCTGCCCCTCGACCTGCACCAGCTGCTGCTTGTAGACGTTCTCCGTCGTGATCTTGTGCACGGCCTCGACCTCGCCGCACTGGATCGACGTCATCTGGTGGGGCGCCTCGATCGAGTGGAAGATGCCGCGGGCCATCCGGTTCGGCGTGAACTTCAGGCTCTTCGACAGTCCCAGGAACGCGGCGCGGTCGCGGCCGGTCCACTCCCACTCCCGCTTGGACAGGAAGTCGAACTGAGACGGGAACGTGTCGGTGTTGAGCGTCGTCTCGATCTGGAAGACCTTCACGCCCGAGTCGACGAGGACCTTGCCCATGCGCCAGTTGCTCTTGTGCAGCTCCGAGCGGTGCTGGTCCATGAAGCTGTGCGAGCGCTGCATGGTGTCGGGATTGTGGTGGTGTCGCAGGCTGCGGTAGCTCGACAGGCCGGTGGCGGTCGACTTCCACCCGCCGTCCATGGCCACCAGGTTGATGTTGACGTAGACGAGCAGGTCGCTCTCGGCGGCCCGCTTGTTGATCTCGACCTCCTCGCCGTTGGGCGTGGTGCCAAGGTAGGTGAGCTGCTTCGGGTCCTCGGCGTCGTGCTGGGTCAGCAGGCCGCGCGGGGCGAAGGCGTCGTAGATGCGGTCGCCGAGGGCGTGGCGCAGCTCGTCCTCGGTCATGCGGCGGTGCAGCGCCAGCGCGGCGATCAGCACGACGTCGTCGACGCCGGCGGTGGCCGCCGCGTCGAGCACGGCCTCGATGACGCGCTGGCGCACGTCGGGTCGGCGCATCTTGGGCAGCGGCAGGCTGATGTCGTCGAACGCGATGGTCAGCTTCATGCCGGCGAACAGCAGGGCCGACAGCGGGTCGGCGTCGATCGGGTGCTCGAGCGCGTGGGCGATGGCACCGTCGATGTCGTCGAGCGGGGCGACGGGCTCGCCCGGGTAGATGATGCGGCTGCGACCGGCCGGCAGCTTCTCGAGGCTGAACCCCTCGCCTCTCCAGAACAGGGTGGGCGGGGTGGAGCGGTCGACCTCGAGCACGTATCCGGGGCGGGGCATCAGCGGGTCCTTCTCGTCGTCGTCATCATCGCTTCTCGGCTCTCATGTCGAAGGCGACCTTCACGGCGCCGCGCCGGCCGGCTGCGGCCGCGTGCTCGAGGGCGTCGCGGTACTGGCGCAGGGGGTAGGTGGCCGACACCAGCCGGCCCAGGTCGAAGCGGCGCACGAGCTCGACGGCCCGGTCGAAGTCGGCGCGGTGATAGGCGTAGCAGCCGCGGATGGCGGTCTCCCGGTGCCACAGGCCGGTCAACTCGAGCGTCACCTTGGCGGGCATGCCGACGAGCAGCACCTCGCCGCCCGGCGCGGCCACCTTGAGCGCCTGATCGATCGAGTCGGACGAGCCGACGCAGTCGACGACATGGCCGAACCCGTGGGTGAGCTGGTTCTCGACGGCGAGCGAGCCCGACAGGCGCCGCACCCAGCGGGGCAGCTCGTCGGGGCCGCACACCACGTCGGCGCCGAGCTCCTTGGCCAGCCGCCTCTGCTCGGGGTACTTGGCCGTCACGACGATCGGTTTGCCGGCGCGCCGGGGGCTGGCCGAGATGCCGGCGAGCGTGAGCAGCCCGAGCGTGCCGGCCCCGATGATGACGGTCTCGGCACCGGTGTACCGGTCGGCGGCGTGGACGGCGCAGGCGGTGGGTTCGATCATCACCGCGCCCTCGTCGCTGAGGTCGGCGGGCACGTCGACCAGCTGGCTGGGGTGGGCGACCATCGCCGTCGACCAGCCGCCGCCGGTGTCGGCGCAGAACCCGGTCTGGAGACCGGGCGAGAGGTGGCCGAACGCCACGCGCTCGCACAGGTTGATGTGGCCTGCGGCGCACATCTCGCACACCGGGTCGATGCCGCGGGTGACGCAGCTGAGCACCGGCACGACGACCACTCGGCGGCCATCGGCCGTGTCGGCGACGACCTCGTGGCCGAGGGTGAACGGGAAGCTCACGATGGGCTCGAAGTAGCGGCTCGAGCGGGCGTCGATGGTGGCCAGGTCGCTCCCGCAGATGCCGGACAGGCGTGGCCGAAGGCGCACCCACTCGGGCGTCGGAAGCGCCGGCTCGTCGTCGTCGACCAGCTCGAGCGGTCCCCAGGCGCCGCCGCGACCCGGCGTCATCGAACCGGCGAGGAACGCGGCGGCGAAGCGCAGGGGCTTGCGGTCGTACTGCAGCGCCTTCACGATCGGCCTTCGAGCACTCGGCGGGTGATCCGGTCCATCAGCGGTTCGCTCACGGGGTCGTTCGAGGTGCCGAGACGGCGCCCGATGGGCAGCAGAGGGCGAGGGCCACCCGGGGCCTTGGCCCAGTGCTCCACCAGCCAGCCGCGTTTGCGGGCGATGGCGGCGAGGCGGGTCTCGGGGTTGACGGCCACCGGGAAGCCGACGGCCTCGAGCATCGGCAGGTCCGACGACGAGTCGGCGTAGGCGATCGACTCGGCGATGTCGAGGTTCTCGGCCGTGCAGTAGTCCTGCAGGACCTGGGCCCGCGTCTCTCCGGTCGGCGGTACGTGCTTCAGCTCACCGTTGAACGTGCCGTCGGCCTTGGTGCCCATGCTCGCCGCCACGATCTCGTCGAACAGGGGCCGCAGCGGCTCGACCACGAAGTCGAGCGCCCCGGTGATGAGCACGGTGCGGTGGCCGAGCGCCTTGTGCTCGCGCACGCGGCGGATGCCGGCCGGGAAGCTCTTGGTGACGATGAGGCGCGTCAGCAGCTCCTTGGCGTCGTTCTCCAGCACGTCGGCGGGGGCGTCCTCGTAGCGTCGGTAGAAGTGACGTAGGAAGTCGCCGCGGTCCTTGCGGTCGAGCGACAGCAGGCTGGGGCCCTCGGCGAGCGTCTTGAGCACGAAGCGGGCGCGGTCCTCGGTGGGCAGGCGGCGCGACGCCAGCCACGCGTAGCTCTCGACCACGTTCGACGCGATGAGCGTGTTCTCGAGGTCGAACGCCGCCACGTGGCGGTCCTTCGACAGCACGCCCGCTCGCAGGCGCTTGGCCCGGTCGTCCGAGCGCACCTTGCCCGGCGTCGACTTCACGCGGGCGTGCTGCACGACCGACGGCAGGTGGATCTCGTGCACGTAGTGCGGCCAGTCGATGACGCGCGGGTCGAAGGAGAAGTCGCGCCGGTCGACCTCGTCGAGGGTGTCCCACATGCCGAGCAGGTTGGTGACCTCGTACTCGGCCTCGCACGAGGCGTAGGCGCCGTACAGCTCGACGTACTCGAGCGCCCGCTCCACCTCGCTGCGCTTCTCGTCGAGCTTGGCCGACCACAGCGCCTGCTTGCCACGCAGTGGCAGCGCCTGCAGGACCTTTTCGCCGCGCCCGAGCACCTTCTGGGCCCGCTTCAGCTGGGCCTCGACGCGGCCCCGGCCGCCGAAGCTCCACTCGGGCACCACGATCGGCTGGCCCTGGTTGTCGTACAGCGGGTGCTCGGTGAACCAGGCGCGCACGTTGTCGACGAGGGTGCGGTACTTGAGCGGATTGACGCTCCCCGAGGCCACCTGGGTGATGCGGGGCGCCTGCTCGGGGCCCATGGCGGCCACGCAGATGGTGGCGGCGACCACATGGTCGACGGGGATGACGTCGACGGTTCCCTCCGGAACGCCGGGGAACTCGGTGAGCAGACCACGGGCGTACGAGATGATGACCGGCTCGGCCATCCGGAAGCCCCGGATCCAGCCGGGCTTCGGCTCGGCCACGGCCGACTCGATGATCGAGGGCCGCACGATGGAGACGGGCACGTTGCCCTTGGTCTCGGTGAGCGCCTGCTCGCCGAGCGCCTTCGTGTAGGCGTAGGCGTCGGGCCACGACACGCTGGCGGCCCGGGAGCGCCCGGCGGCGACGAGCTGGTCGGTGACCCAGCGCTCGCGGCGCTGCTCGGTCTTGGCCGCCAGCGCGGGCTGGCCGGCGGCGCCCAGCTCGTGGCGGGCCTCGGCGCGGAACTCGGCCAGGCGCTCGGGCAGGCGGCTGAGCGCCTCGGTGTCGCCGAGCAGGCGGCGGGCGGCGGCGACCTCCTTGCGCCAGTCGAGGCCGAGGTCGAAGGGGCCTTCCGACACGAGTGCCTCGGGGGCCGTGCCGCGTCGGTTGCCGGCCACGTAGCAGGTCGACACGGCGACCAGGTGGGGGGTGACCCCGAGCTCGTTCAGCGTGGCGGCGATGCGCACGGGCCCGAGCAGGTTGACCTCGATGGCCTGGTTGAGCGGCGAGTCGAAGCTGACGCTGGCGGCCGAGTGGATGACGATGTCGCAGGTGGCGAGCACGGTGCGGTCGTCGTCGCTGAGACCCAGGCCGTCGGTCGACACGTCACCGGCGATGGTGACGATGCGCCGCGCGCACATGGCCTCGAACGGCTTGGCGCCACCGAGCTCCTCGCGGAGCCGGTCGAAGGCGTCGTTGCGCAGGATCTCGCGCTGGACGCGTGCAGCTGCCGCAGTGCGCTTGCCGGGTCGGACCAGGAGAACCAGGTCGCACCCGGGAACGGAGCGCAGCAGTCGCTCGACCATGGCGGTGCCCAGGAACCCGGTGGACCCGGTCACGGCGATGCGCTTGCCGGCGAGTGCCTCGGCGATCACGAAGGGATTGTCTACCATTTGGTAAGTGGTGCGGGCAACGACACGCTCTCTGACTGGCGGAACAGCCGACCGGGTCCTCGACGCCGCCCTCACCGCGTTCGGCACCCGGGGCTTCGAGGCCACGTCGCTCGACGCCATCGCCGGGGAGCTCGGGGTGACCAAGCAGACCGTCCTGTACTGGTTCCCCTCCAAGGTCCAGCTGCTCGAGGCGGTCATCGAGCGGTCGGCCGACGAGCTGCGCGTGGCGCTCGACCGCGCCCTGGCCGGGGCCGGGCCAGGCATGGTCCGGCTCGACGCCGTCATGCGGGTCGTGTTCCGCTTCGCCGTGCGCCGGCCCGAGCTGCTGGGGCTGGTGCGCGAGGCGGGTCGACTGGGCCCCGAGGTGGCCGCCGACGTGGGCCGCCGCCTCACGCCGCTGGTCGACCGAGCCGTGGCCATGCTGGCGGGGGAGATGGTCGCCCACACGATCCGGCGGGCCGACCCCCGCCTCACGCTGCTGTTCCTCTACGCCACCGTGGTGGGCGTCGCCACCGAGGCCGAGGCGGTGCGGACCGTCGGTCTCACCCCCGGCCCGGCCACGCTGGCCCGCCTGCGGCGCGAGCTGTTCGCGTTCGTCCGGTCGGCCCTCGGCGCGAGCCCCGCCTAGCGGGCGGTCACCCCGTGCGGTGCTACGAGGTCACCAGAGCGAGCGGAGCACCAGGGCCACGAATCCGGCGGCCACGACGCCACCCAGCCCCATCGCGGCGCGCGGCCCGAGTCGCCGCCAGGCCGGGATCCGGGTCGTCTCCATACCTCCGCAGCGTAGGCGTTCGCCCATCCCAGGCGTCGTCCCGAGAGCATCGACGACCTCGTCGCGCTCCGCCGGTTGGCGGCGCACCGGGACGGCTGGAAGCCTGTCCCGAATGTCGTTCGCGCTCGTCGTCGGCGAGTTCTCGCCTCCCGTCTTGGCCGACGTGGCGCTCGTCGAGGAGGCGGGCCGCAGCGTCGACGCCGTGGTCGTCGGCGTCCTCGCGGGGCCGGCCACCTCCGTGCCCGCGCCGGTGCGGGTGGCGTGGCTCAGCCGGGCGCTGCCGGGCGTCGCCGTCGTCGCCCTCGACGACGCCTCACCCGCCGCGGTGGCCCGCCTCGTCGGAGGGGTGCCCGTCGCGGTGGCCGGTGCGCCATCGCTGGCCGCGGCGTGGGACGCGCGGGTCGTGGACGACGGCGCCCTCGAGGTCGCTCGCCAGCGGGCCCGGCGCGACCCGG
>JANPGL010000623.1:0-5837 GCA_031423915.1 Actinomycetes bacterium
CCCACGATGGCGTGGACGAGCCCGAACAGCACCGCGCGGCCGAGTCGTTGGCGGTGGTTGCGGTCCTCCGATCCGAGGCGGAAGATCTCCTCCTCGCGTTGGGCGAAGAGCGGGAGCGCGGGCAGCAACAACGCCACGAACGCCATCGGCACGATCCACTCCCACGCGGTGCCCGACGTGGAGTCGGTCTCGCCGAAGACAGGGTTGCCCTGCCCGCCGAGCAGCGACCACCATCCGATCCTGAGCGGCGGCACGAGGGTGAACAGCGAGTACGCCACCGTGACGACGCCCGCGAGAACGAACGGCACGGGCCACACGTGTCGCACACGGATGCCCCGCACGATGGTCACGATCCGCCCGCGGCCACCGCGTGCGAGAGCCACTCGCAGCGCCGACACGAGCCGGTAGCCGACGATCGCCAGCACGCCGTACGAGAGGAGATCGGAGGTCGACGACATGGCGCCAGCGCATTCTTCCCCGTCGGAGCCCCAGGCGTAGGGTGCGACCAACGTGGGTTCCGTCGCTTGGGGCGACGGGGAGGGGGCAGACATGGCCTGGGAGTTCTCGACCGATCCCGAGTTCCAGCAGAAGCTCGACTGGATGAAGGTCTTCGTCCGCGAAGAGATCATGCCGCTGGAGACGTTGGCGGAGCAGTGGCGCACGACCGAGGGTCGCGCCACGTTGAACAAGATCGTGGCGCCACTGAAGGAAGAGGTGAAGCGCCAGGGCCTGTGGGCGGCGCACCTCCCACCCGAGATGGGTGGCGGCGGCTTCGGTCAGGTCAAGCTCGGCCTGATGCACGAGGTGCTCGGCGCCTGCGTGTACGCGCCGTCGGTGTTCGGCAACAACGCGCCCGACTCGGGCAACGCCGAGCTCATCTCGGTGGGTGGCACGCCCGAGCAGAAGAAGCAGTGGATGGAGCCGCTGCTGGCCGGCGAGATCCGCTCGTGCTTCTCGATGACCGAACCCGGCGCCGGCGCCGACCCGACCTTGCTGAAGACGCAGGCCGTGCGCGACGGCGACGAGTGGGTCATCAACGGACACAAGTGGTTCTCGTCCAACGGGTCGATCGCCGACTTCCTGCTCGTCATGGTGAAGACGAACCTCGACCCCGATGCGAGCCCGTACAAGTCGTACTCGATGATGATCGTGCCGCGGAACACCCCCGGCGTGAACATCCTGCGCGACGTGCCCACCATGGGCGAACCCGATCACAAGACCGGCGAGCCCGGCGGGCACTCCGAGATCATCTACGACAACGTGCGTGTCCCGTTCGAGAGCATCATCGGCGGCGAGGCGGGCATCGGCCAGGGCTTCGCGCTGGCCCAGCAGCGGCTCGGACCCGGTCGCATCCACCACGCCATGCGGTGGCTGGGCCAGTCGAGCCGGGCGTTCGACATGCTGTGCGAGCGGGCGCTGTCGCGCTACGTGCACGGCTCGATCCTGGCCGACAAGCAGATGATCCAGGAGTGGGTCGCCGAGAGCTACGCCGAGATGCAGGCGGCCCGGCTGCTCACCCTCCACGCGGCGTGGACGATGGACCAGCTCCACGCCGCCGGCCGTCACTACTCGGACGCCCGCAAGGAGATCGCCATCATCAAGTTCTGGGGCGCCAAGGTGCTCTACAACGTGATCGACCGTGGCATCCAGATCCACGGCAGCCTGGGCTACACCACCGACCTGCCGCTCGAGGGCATGTACCGCGCCGCCCGCGCCGCCCGCATCTACGACGGCCCCGACGAGGTCCACAAGGTCACCGTGGCCCGCCAGGTGCTGAAGGGGTACCGGGAGCACGCGGTGCCGTCGGAGCACGTGCCCACGCGCCGTGCCGCCGCCATCGAGAAGTTCGCCGACTACCTCGACACGGTCGCGCTGAACCACTGATCGGGGACGGGCGCCGGCGGGTCGAGCTCTCACGGGCACGCCAGCCGGCGCCCAAGAACCGGTCAAGCACCATCACGGAGTCGGCCAAGCCGGAATCCCCGGCAGCGCTCCATCCGTAGCCAAACCCCGATGGCCGCAACAGCGTGTCGATATCGGTGGAGCAGCTGTTCGTGATGTCCGACGTGACCGGGGGTACCCCCGCGCTCGAACGGCTCTACCACCAACACGTCGGCGGGATGGTGCGATCGCTGACCGTCGTCGTGGGCGACCGCGAGACCGCGGCCGACTGCGTGCAAGAGGCGTTCCTGCGGGCCCACGAGCGCTGGCACCTGCTCGAGCGGTACGAAGACCCGGTCGGCTGGATCCGCCACGTCGCGCTCAACCTTGCCCGCGACGTCCATCGTCGGCGACGACGGGGTCGGGTCGCGCATTTGCGCCTCGTGGCCGACTCCGGCCGTCACGGCGACCGCGACGTGACCGCCGAGCCCGTCGACCGGCTGGCGGTCGAGCTGGCGGTGCTGCCGCCGCGACAACGCGCCGCGCTGGCGCTGCGCTACGTCGAGGGTCTGACCGTGCGCGAGATCGCGTCGGCGCTCGGCATCTCGGAAGGAGCGGTGAAGTTCCACCTGCACGCCGGGCGGGAACGACTGCGGCCGCTCGTGCGCCGAGAGGAGCGGGCGTGATGGCGGTCGCGCCCGATCGAGACGAGTCGCCCGACCCTGACGACGCCCTGTTCGCTCGGGCGTTCGACCATCTGGCCGGGCCGGTCCCCGACGGCCGCGCCGGCTGGGCCGACCTGCGAGCCCGGGTGCCGGCGACCCCGAGCCGGAGGGCGCCCCGCGTGGCGGTCGTGGTGGCTGCGGCGGTCACGGTGGCCTTCGTCGGTGTGGTCACGCGCCGCGCCAGCGAGCACGGCGGGCCGCTGCTGCAACCACCTCTGTCGACCGCCACGTCGACCGCGACCGCTAGGGCGACGGTGCCGGTTCGGTCGTCGTCGACGGCGTCCGTGGCGGGTCCTTCGGCCACCGTACCGGCGGCCGCACCGTCGACGGATCCGACGTGGCCCACCCCGGTCGGCGATGACCGAGCGGACGTCGACCCACCCCCGGCGCCGGACGGCACGTCGAGCGATCGAGCGCGCACGACGCCATCGCCGCGGGCGCGCGGCGCCACCCCGCCTGCCGCGCCGGGGACGACCGCACCGGCGCCCGAACCGAGCGCACCCGCTGGTCCCGACACCACCGTCACGCCCGCGCCTACGGCACCCGCGGCGCCCGCGGTCGGTCCGCAGCGGTTGGTGGTCGAGGGCGGGACGATCGTGGTGGCGCTCGTCGACGGCCGCTTCGGCGTACCGTCGGTGATCGCCGACGCCGGCTGGTCGTACGAGGTGCGCAAGGCGGAGGCGGATCGGATCGAGGTCCGCTTCCGCAACGGTGACCGCGAGGCCAGCGTCCGGCTGTCGCCGCGGAGCGATGGCACGGTCCTCGTCGAGCGACATTGAACGTGGCCGGCCGTCGATCCGGGATGCTCTTTCGACGAAACCGAACGCTTCCTTGGACCGCCGAGGGCAAACCGCCGTCGAGCCCGTGGCGTGTCGATCTTCGAAGGTGACCCCGACGGGGTCGCGAGGAGGAGACCCATGAACCGCGTGCAGCAGATCGGCCGGACCGTGATCGGCATCGCAGGAGGCATGGCGCTCATCGCCGGCCTCGCCGTCGGCGCCAGCGCCGTCGTCCGCGCCGAAGGTGGTGGCAGCGCCGCCACCCTGGCCGACGCCACCACCACCTCGACGTCGGACGACGCCACGAGCACCTCGAGCACCTCGAGCAGCTCGAGCACCACCGTGGCGGCCACCACCGTCTCGACGGATGCGCCCGCGGCCGGCAGCACGGCGGCCACGGTGCCGCCGAGCGTGGTGACGACGGCAGCCCCGGCGACCACCGCGACCACCGCCGGTTCGTCGACCTCGGTCGCAGGTCCGGGCGCCGCCGACGCTACGCGCACGATCGATGCCAAGCCGGCCGGCACGGTCACGGTGTCCGTGCTGAACGGGGTGCTCGACCTCGTGAACGTGACGGCCGATCCGGGCTGGAAGGTGTCGCGCCAGCGGGCATCGGGCGACGAGGTCGACGTCGAGTTCACCAACGGCGACAAGCGTGTCCGCGTGAAGGCGGAACTGGACGACGGTCGCCTGCAGGTCGAGGTGTCGGGCACCACCGCCGGGCGTGGCGACGACAGCGAGGACGACGATGACGACGACGACCGCGGCAGCGCGGTGTCGACCACCCCCCGGAGCAGCACGGCGTCGACGATCGACGACGATGACGACGACGACGAGGACCACTCGGGCAAGGGCGGCGGCGGCAAGGGCGACGACGGCGGCAAGGGCGGCGACCGCGGCCGCGGTGGCGACGACGACTGACGGCGGCGATCGGGCGGCGCCGCCGGCAGGGGGCCGGCGGCGTCAGCCCCCGAAGGTGCCGAACACGACGTCGAGCGCGAGGACGTTGCGTTGCACGGCGGCGAGCGCTTTGACGCTGTCGGCCCCGTCGGCCATGCCGGACGGCTCCGACAGCGCATACAGCGTGAAGCGGTACCGGTGGCTGGCGCCCGCCGGCGGGCACGGGCCATACCAGCCTCTGGTCCCGGCCCCGTTGAGCGATTGCACGGCGCCCGCAGGGACCGAGCCGGGATCGATGCCGCCGCCGTCGGGGCTGAGGCCGGCGATCACCCAGTGCACGAAGCCCGCGGCCGAGTCGTCGGTGACCGTGATGGCCAGCTCCCGGGTTTCCGCCGGCACCTCGGCCCACGAGATGGCCGGCGACGTCCCGAGGCCCTTGCAGGTCGAGGCCTGGCCGATCGGGCCGTTGTCGGCCCACGGGAGGCCGAGCGCCAGGCGCCCGGGGGCATCGGCCAGCGACGACGTGCTGCCGTCGCCGATCTGGGGCGCCTGGGTGGTGCTCGTCGACGTCGTGACGATCGACTGGTTCTGGTTCACGGTGGGCGGGCGCAGCGACCGCCCGTCGTGCGAGCAGCCGGCCACGAGGATCGCAGCGCCGACGAGGAAGGGGAGCGTGCGTCTCACGGCGGGCGAGCGTACCGTCCGGCCGGGTTACATCGGCGGCGGGCGGGTAGCGTGGTACGGGTCATGGACAGCCCGGACGCCCCACCGCTCACGCTGTTGACCATCCACGCCCATCCCGACGACGAAGCGTCGAAGGGGGCGCCCACCTGCGCCCGGTACCGGGCCGAGGGTGTCCGGACCGTGCTCGTGTGCTGCACGGGCGGCGAGGAGGGCGACCTCCACAACCCGGCGCTGGCCGAGCCCGGCCAACCCTTCCATGGGCTCGACGACGCGGTGGCCCGCAAGGCGCTCATGGCCGAGCTGCGGCCGCTCGAGCTGGCGCGCAGCGTCGAGATCATCGGGTTCGACGAGCTGGTCATGCTGGGGTACCGGGATTCGGGCATGAAGGACGACCCGGCCAACGATCGACCCGAGTCGTTCCACCAGGCTCCGCTCGACGACGCCGTCGGCCGCCTGGTGGGCGTGATCCGACGCACCCGGCCGCAGGTGATCATCACCTACGGCGACGACCAGCGCGGGTACCCGCACCCCGACCACGTGAAGGTGCACGACATCTCGATCCCGGCGTTCGAGCGGGCCGGCGATCCGTCGTGGTACCCCGAGGCGGGCGAGCCGTGGCAGCCCTCGAAGCTGTACTACACGGTCTGGAGCCGGGCCCGCATGCTCGGCGTCCACGAGGCGCTCATCCGGTTGCGGGGCTCGTCGCCGTTCGACGAGAAGTGGTTCGAGCGCCCCGACCACGACCACCGCATCACCACCAAGGTCGACGTGCGCGATTACCTGTGGGCGCGGTCCGAGTCGTTGCGGGCCCACGCCACGCAGGTGAACCCCACCGAGCCGTGGTGGTTCGGCCTCACCGACGCCGAGC
>JANPGL010000624.1:0-6604 GCA_031423915.1 Actinomycetes bacterium
CTCCGGGGTCGGGACCTACGACGGCGACGGCAACCTGACGTCGTTCATCCCCGCCAACCTCGTCGCCGGCATCGCCGAGGTCGACGGACGACCTGTGGTCGTGTCGGGCGACGACTTCACGGTGCGGGGAGGATCGGCCGAGGCCACCATCCCGGCCAAGCGCCACTTCGCCGAGGAGATCGCGGTCGAGCTGCGGCTGCCCCACATCCGCCTGGTGGATGGCATGGGCGGTGGGGGATCGGTCAAGTCGATCGAGATCAAGGGCCGCACCCTCATCCCGCAGGTGGCGGGCTGGGAGACGGTCGTCGGGCACCTCGGCGTCGCCCCGTCGGTCGCACTGGCGCTCGGCTCCGTGGCCGGCATCGGCGCGGCGCGCGTGGCCACGTCGCACTATTCGGTGATCGTGGCGGAGACGGCGCAGATGATGATCGCCGGTCCCGCGTTGGTCGATCAGGCCTCGCTGGGCGAGTTCTCCAAGGAGGAGCTGGGCCACGCCCGCATCCACACGGCCAACGGCGCCATCGACGACATGGTGGCCAGTGAGACCGAGGCGTTCGAACGGGCCCGGCGCTTCCTGTCGTACTTGCCCGCCAACGTCGACGAGCTGCCACCGCGCGGTCCGATCACCGACGACCCGGCCCGCCGCGAAGAGAAGCTGGCCTCGGTCATCCCGCGCGACGCCCGCAAGGTCTACAAGATGCGTGACGTCATCGGCGCCGTCGTCGACGAGGGCAGCTTCTTCGAGATCGGCAAGGGGTGGGGTCGCTCGATCATCACCGGCTTCGCCCGGCTCGACGGCTGGCCCGTGGCGATCTTCGCCGAGGACCCGTACGTGTACGGCGGTGCCTGGACCGCCGATGCGTCGCGCAAGGTGACACGGTTCATCGACCTGGCGTCGACGTTCCACCTGCCGCTGGTCCACCTGGAGGACTGCCCCGGCTTCCTCATCGGCAAGGAGTCGGAGCAGGCGGCCACCATCCGCCTCGGGTCGGTGGCGCTCGCCGCCCTCGGCCAGTCGACAAGCCCGTTCTGCGCGGTCGTGGTGCGCAAGGCCTTCGGGGTGGCGGGCGCGGCCAACAACAAGCCCGGCGTCACCCACTTCCGCTACTCGTGGCCGTCGGGCGACTGGGGTTCGCTGCCGATCGAGGGAGGCCTCGAGGTGGCCTACCGCGCCGAACTGGCGGGCCTCGACGGTGACGCGCTGGCCGCCGAGGTCGACACGATCCGCCGGCGGCTGAACCGCTTCCGCAGCCCGTTCCGTTCGGCCGAGGTCTTCGAGATCGAGGACGTGATCGACCCGCGCGACACCCGGCCGGTGCTGTGCCGCTGGGCGAACCTGGTGGCCCCGGCGCGACGACCCGGTCCGATGGCCTGGACCTACCGGCCGTGACCTGTCGACCGTGAGCTGCCGGCCCTGACGGCGCCCCCTACTCGAGCACGCCGCTCACGAGCAGGTCCACGAACCGGTCCTCGTCGTAACCCAGGATCTCCTTGAGGACGAGCTCCGTGTGCTGGCCCATGGTGGGACCGGGCGTGTGCACGTCGGCGGGCGTGCGCGACAGCACGTAGCGCGGGCCCTCGACCGTGATCTCGCCCAGGGACGGGTGGGGTAGCGAGCGGAAGTGACGGCGATGCACGAGCTGCGGGTCGACCGCAGCCTCCCCGCTGTTCTGCACCGCATGAGCGGGTACGCCGGCGGCCTGCAGGGCGACGGCGACCTCGTCGGCCGAGCGCCCGCGCGTCCACGTCTCGATCGTGGCGTGATCCAAGCCGCCGGCGAGAGCGCCCAGCGCGGCCCGTTCGGCGTCGGTGGTGCATGCCAACGCCACCCACCGATCGTCGCCGGCGGCGGCGAACACACCGTGGGGATGGTGGTGGCGGTCGTCGTTGCCGGCCCGCTGCCACACGTGCCCGTTGACCGTGTAGTCGAGCAGCGCCGGGCCGAGCGCATGCATGGCCGCTTCGGCTTGGGCGAAGTCGATGTACTGGCCCTCGCCCGTCCGGCGGCGATTATCGAGCGCCGCCAGCAGCGTGGCCGTGGAGAAGCGCGGCGAGATGTAGTCGGTGTATGCACCGAACGGGCCACACGGTGCCCGGTCCGGCCACCCGGTGATCCCGAAGAAGCCCGACATGGCGGCCGCCATCGTCCCGTATCCGGCGAAGGTCGAGTACGGGCCGGTCTGACCGAACAGACAGCTCGACAGCATGATGATCGACGGGTTGACGTCGCGCAGGGTCTCGTACCCGAGGCCCCATGCCCGCATGGCGCGGGGCGAGAAGCTCTCGCCCACGACGTCGGCCCAACGGACGAGGTCGAACACCACGTCACGGCTCGCCGGGTTCGACAGGTCGAGCGTGAGGCCGTACTTGCCGGCGTTCATGTTCGCGAACAGCGACGACGTCTCGAGCGCGTTGACGTCGCCCACGAACGGCTGCAACGTGCGTGCCGTCTCGACCCGGGTGCTGCTCTCGACGCGCACGATCGTGGCTCCGAGGTCGGCGAGGACACGCATGGTGGACGGACCGGCCATCACCCACATGAGGTCGAGGACCTTGAGGCCCTCGAGCGGTCGAGCCGTCGGTGGGACCTCGGCCGCCGCCGGTGCCGCCGGCGTGCGGGGAGGCGCCGAGCGAATGGCCGCGGCGTGCCCATCCACACGCGGCGCCGGCCTCGGCGGCACCAACGGGGTGGCGCTGAGCCGGGCGAACGGGCCGGGGTAGCGGACGCCGGTGGCGTCGACCCAGTACGAGCGCGCCTCGAACTGGGGCGAGTGGACCACCTCGTCGATCATGAGCACCGGCGCGATGAGCAGCCGACGGTCCATGGCGCCCTGCAGCAGCTCGGCCTTCGTGCGCGTGGCGCAGAACTCGCCGACGAGTGCTTTGGCCCGCGCGAACTCGGACAGCGGCTCCGCCCCGGTGACGAGCAGCTCGCCGTAGGCCACCCAGTCCTTGTCTCGCGTCGCCTCGTCGCACACGCCCGCCTCCCACAGCCAGTGCATGAGGCGGGCCGTGGCCGGGCCGATCGCGGTGCCGAACAGGTACGTGATCGAGACGTGGCCGTCCAGGCACGGCCACAGGAGCTGCACCTCCAGCGGCCCCACGGTGATGCGCCCGGCGCCACGCTGGATCACCGTGGCGTGGTTCGGCGCGGCGAGGATGCCCGACTGGGTGGCCTGGGCCGCGCACTGCTGGGCCGACACGTCGACGTGCTGGCCGAGCCCGGACGACGACCGTTCGGCCAAGGCGGCGAGCACCGCGGTGGCCGCCTCGGCCGACGCGTGCAGGAAGGCCTGAGGTACGCCGGTCTGGAGAGGGGCGCGATCGGCGTCGCCGCACAACGACATCGGCCCGGCGGAGGCCCACACCGTGAGGTCGGTCGCCCGCCACGACCGCTTGGGCCCGTCCTGCCCGAACGGGGTGATGGAGCAGTACACGAGGGCCGGGTTGACGGCCGCCAGGTCGTCGGGTCCGAGCCCCAGACCGGCGAGCTCGCCGGGTGCGCCGCACTCGATCAGCACGTCGGCTCCCGCTGCGAGGCGGCGTAGCTCGTCGCGGTCGGCGTCGGCCCCCACCAGATCGAGCACGATCGATCGCTTGCCGCGGTTGAACGCCCAGTGGGGGAGGCTCCGCTCGGGATCGGCCGAGCCGCCCGCGAACGGGCCACGACGCCGGCTGGTCGAGCCGCCCGGGGGCTCCACCGCGATGACGTCCGCACCCAGCCAGGCGAGCATGGCGCCGGCGAGCTGACCGCGATCGTCGGTCAGGTCGAGCACGCGGTACGGCGACAGCATCGTTCCCCCTCTGGTCCACTTCCCCGTCCGACCGTAGCGCGCGGCCCTTCGCCGGTCGCCGCTAGGGTCCGCACCCATGATCGAGCACCACATCGACCTGGCCACGCGCGACGGCGCCATGAACACGTTCATCACCCACCCCGAGGAGGGTGGGCCGTTCCCGGTGCTGTTCTTCTACATGGACGCGCCCGGCAAGCGCGAGGAGCTGCACGACATGGCGCGGCGCCTCGGCACCGTCGGCTACTACGTGGTGCTGCCGAACCTGTACTACCGACGCACGCGTGAGTTCGACTACACGCAGGGCGAGCCCACCGCGGTGCGCGCCCGCATGTTCGAGCTCATGGGTTCGTTGAGCGACGCGCTCGTGTGCAGCGACACCGAGACGATGTTCGCGCACGTCGACGCCGACCCGGCGGCCGACGCCGGCAGGGTCGGTTGCCTCGGCTACTGCATGAGCGGCCCGTTCTCGTTCGCGGTGGCGGGCACCTTCCCCGACCGCATCAAGGCCGCGGCATCGCTCTACGGCGTCCGCCTGTTCGGCGAGGGCTCGCCGGCGCCGCTCGCCGCCGACGTGCGCGGCGGGCTCTACTTCGCCTGCGCCGAGTTCGACGACTACGCACCGATGGAGATGGTCGACGGCCTCGAGGCACACCTGCGTGCCGTCGGCGCCAATGCCCGGGTCGAGCGGTACCCCGGCGTGCACCACGGCTTCGCCTTCCCCCAGCGGCCCGTCTACGACAAGCCGGCGGCCGAGCGGCACTGGGAGCGCCTGTTCGCGCTGTTCGCCCGGAACCTCGGCTGAGGCTCCGGGCGCGGCATCACAGCAGCCGCTCGGTGAACACCAGCGCCGCCACGGCCGCCAGGGTGGCGGCCACGAGCGCGGCCACCGCGAACCAGACCGCCACCTCCTCGGTGCGCACGTCGTAGCCGACCGCCTCGCCGAGCTGCTCGTAGACGGACTTGAGCTCGTCGGCGCTCGCGGCGTTGAAGGAACGACCACCGGTCTCGCTGGCGATGCGATCCATCGTCTGCACGTCAGCGGGCACCGACACGGTGCGGCCCTGCACGTTGACCGTGCCCTCTGCCGTGCCGAAGGCGATGTTGTTCACCGTGATGTTGGCGGCCTTGGCCGAGGCGGCCGCCTCGTCCACCGCCTGGGCCGGTGTCAGGTCGCCCGTGCCGATGGTGGGGGCGCCGTCGCTCATGAGGATCACCGTCGCCGGGGCCGTGGTGCCGTCGACCGCCTTGGGCGCGGCGGCGACAGCGTCGACGGCGAGGCCGAGGGCGTCGGCCGTGGCGGTGCCCGGCCCGATCTGCAGGTTGCTGATGGCGGCCAGCACCGTCTGGTGATCGGTCGTCGGCGAAACGAGCACGCGCGCCGACCGGTCGAACGACAGCAGACCGACCTGCAGGCCGTCGGGGAGGGACTTCACAAACCCGCTCGCCTGCTGCTGGGCCGCCACCAGCCGGCTGGGGGCGACGTCCTTGGAGTCCATCGACGCCGAGGTGTCGAGCACCAGCACGATGGTGGCCCGGTTGCGCGCCACCCTGCGGCTCGTCTCCGGACGGGCGATCGAGACCGCCAGCAGTGCGAGTGCCGAGGCGAGGAGCGCAGCCGGCACGTGCCGGGGCCAGCCCGGTCGACGCGGTGCCACCGAGGCCAGCAGGTCGACGCTGGTGAAGCGCACGGCGTACCGGCGGCGCCGGCGCTGCACCACCACGTAGGCGGCGAGCAGCAACACCGGGAGAACGAGCAACGCCAGCGCGGCGGGGTTGCGCAGGTTCACGCCCGCACCCCCATGTCGGCGGCGAGGCGGGTGGCCTTCACGGCGCGGCGCCCGAGAACGAACCGGGCGACGTCGGTGAGCCAGTCACGGTCGGTGCTCAGCACGAGATGCTCCGCACCGGCGGCGGCGATGCTGCGGGCGATGCCGTCCTGGCGGGCCGTGGCGGCCTCGGCGTAGCGCTGTCGCAGCCCGCTCGAACCCGTGTTGACGTGCATGGTCCGGCCGGTCTCGGTGTCGACCAGCGCCAGGCGGCCGACGGCGGGGAGCTCGCGCTCGCGAGGATCGACGATCTGGACCGCCACGACCTGGTGCCGCAGCGCCAGCCGACCCAGCGAGGCGGCCCAACCGCCGCCGTCGAGGAAGTCGGACACGATCACGGCCTGGCCGTGCCGACGGTGGAGGCGTTCGAGCTGGGCCAGGCTGGCGGACAGGTCGGCGCCCGGCCCCGGCGGGCCCGAGCGTCGGGGCGTGTCGTGCAGGCGGGCCAACGCGGCGAGCGTGGCCCGGCGGGTGGCGCTGGGTTCGATGCGTTGCAGCTGCGGTCCGCCCGTGATCAGCATCCCGAGGCGGTTGCCGCCGCGGGTCGTCAACGCCGCGAAGGCCGCGGCGGCCGCCAGCACCACCTCTCGCTTCTCCCGGTCGGCCGTGCCGAAGTCGAGGCTGGCGGAGCGGTCGGCGACGATCCACGTCTCGAGCTCGCGATCGGCGTCGGTGGTGCGCACGTGGGGGACGAGCGATCGGGCGCTGAGGTTCCAGTCGATGGCGCGGGCGTCGTCGCCGGCCTGAAGGGGGCGGGCGCCGACCCGGTCGCTTCCCGGCCCGGGGAGACGGCCCAGGTAGTCGCCGCTCACCAGTCCGTCGAGCCGCCGAGTGACGAGCAGCTCCAGGCGTCGCAGCGCCGTGGCGCGCGCTGTGGCCTCGGGCACCGACGCTGCCGGCGGCCGGTCGACGACGATTTCGCCGAGGCGACGGCGAGGGCCGTCCGGCCCGTTCATGCGGACGCCTGGAAGGGGCTGGGGCCCT
>JANPGL010000625.1:0-2498 GCA_031423915.1 Actinomycetes bacterium
CGGTGCGCTGGCCGAGCGGGCGCTGCTGCCCGTGGTGCCCAGCCAGGAGGAGTTCGCCTACACGCTCCGCCTCGTGAGCGAGGTCCTGGCGTCGAACGGTTCCTCGTCTATGGCGACGGTCTGCTCGTCGTCGATGTCGCAGATGGACGCCGGTGTGCCGATCAAGGCCGCCGTGGGCGGCATCGCCATGGGCCTCATCTACGCCGAGGGCAAGTACACGACGCTCACCGACATCCTCGGCGCCGAGGACGCGTTCGGCGACATGGACTTCAAGGTGGCCGGCACGAGCGAGTTCGTGACCGCCCTGCAGCTCGACACGAAGATCGAAGGCATCCCCGCCGACGTCCTCGCCTCGGCCCTGCAGCAGGCCTACGAGGCCCGCACCCAGATCCTCGAGGTCATGAACGCCGCCATCGCCGCCCCGCGCGACGAGGTGGGCGCCACGGCACCGAAGATCATCAGCTTCCACATCCCGATGGACAAGATCGGCGAGGTGATCGGGCCCAAGGGCAAGGTCATCAACACGATCCAGCAGGAGACCGGTGCCGACATCGCCGTCGACGACGACGGCGTGCAGGGCACGGTGTCGATCGGCTCGTCCGACATGGCCAAGGTCAACGAGGCCCGCCGCCAGATCGAGCTGATCGTCAACCCGCCGACGGCCCGCCTCGGTGAGATCCACGCCGGCCGTGTGGTGAACATCACCAAGTTCGGCGCCTTCGTCAACATCATGCCGGGCCGCGACGGCCTCGTTCACATCTCCAAGCTCGGTGGCGGCAAGCGCATCAACCGGGTGGAAGACGTGCTCGAGCTGGGCGACGAGATCATGGTGCGCGTCGACGACATCGACCCGCAGGGCAAGGTCAGCCTCACGCCCGTCGGCCCCGACGGCGAGCCGCTGCCCGGTGCCACCGGTGGTGGCGGCGGCGAGCGCAGCGACCGCGGCGACCGCGGCGACCGTGGCGATCGCGGTGATCGTGGCGATCGCGGTGACCGTGCGCCGCGCGAGTCGGCGCCGACCAACGGCGACGCCGACGTGGTGTCGTTCGAGGCGGCCTTCGAGGCCGAGGCTCGCGAGACGTTCGGTGACCTCGGCCCCGGCGGCGCAGCCGGCGGGAACGACGGCCCGGGTGCCGAGCGGCCGCGGGGCGACCGCGGTGGCCGCAGCAGCGCCGGCGGCGACCGTGGCCGTCGTCGCCACCGCTGATCCTCGTCGGGCCGGATCGTCGCTGAGGTGACGGTCGAGCTCACGACCTTGGCGTCGGGCCTCCGGGTGGTCACCGAGACCATCCCGGGGGCCCTTGCCGCGTCCGCCGGCGTGTGGGTCGGCGTCGGCTCGCGCGACGAGCCGGCCGAGCTGAGCGGCGTGTCGCACTTCCTCGAGCACCTCCTGTTCAAGGGGACGCTCGACCGCTCGGCCCGCGCCATCGCCGAGGCCATCGACCGCGTCGGTGGCGAGATGAACGCCTTCACCACGAAGGAGTCGACGGCGTACTACACGCGTCTCCCGGCGCCCGATCTGGCCCTCGGGCTGGCGATCCTCGGCGACGTGCTCACGGCACCGGCGTTGCGCGACGCCGACGTCGAATCGGAGCGCACGGTCATCCTCGAGGAGCTGGCGGCCGACGACGACTCGCCCGACGACCAGGCGCACGTGCTCACGTTCGAGTCGCTGTTTCCCGACCATCCGCTCGGGCGCGAGACGGCGGGCACGCGCGACACCGTGGCGGCGATCACTCCCGACGACGTGCGGTCGTTCTTCGCCCGCTGGTACCGGCCGGGCACGATGGTGGTGGCCGTAGCCGGCCCCCAGGGACACGACGAGGTCGTGGCCGAGGTGGAGCGCCGCTTCGGCGTCGCCACCGGTGGTGAGCGTCCGGCCCGCACGGCGCCGGCCGACGCCGTGCGTCCGCTGGCCGTGAAGCGGCGCAGCACCGAGCAGGCCCACGTGGTCGTGGGGTTCCGCGGCCCCGACCGCGACGACCCCGACCGCGAAGCCCTCGACGTGCTGAACCACACGCTCGGCGGCGGCATGTCGAGCCGCCTGTTCGAGGAGATCCGCGAGCAGCGCGGGCTGGCCTACAGCGTGTTCTCGGCCCCTTCGAGCTACAGCGACGCGGGCGCGCTGTCGGTGTACGCGGGCACGAGCCCGGCCCACGTGCACGAGGTGCTCGACCTGGTCGAGGTGGAGCTCGGCCGCATGACGGCCGACGGTCTCACCCACGACGAACTGGCCATCGCCGTGGGCTACCTGACGGGCTCGTTCGTGCTCGGCCTGGAGGACACCGGAGCGCGCATGAGCCGCCTCGGCGGCCACGTGACGGCGCGCGGCTTCGTGCGTCCCGTGGCCGAGCAGATCGAGCGCTACCGGGCGGTCGGTCTCGACGACATCCGCCGAGTCGCCGCCCGCGTGCTGTCCGGTCCCCGCACGCTCACCGCCGTGGGCCCGATCACCAAGAAGTCGATGCAAGCCCGCTGACGGCGAGGTGGTCTGCGGC
>JANPGL010000626.1:0-11203 GCA_031423915.1 Actinomycetes bacterium
ACAGGTACCCGCCGAACATCCCGACCGGTGTGCGGGGTGTGATCTCGTCGGGCTCGAAGTTGCCGGTCTCGATCATCGAGTCGCACCAGCCGGGCACGCACCCGGCCTCCCACACGAGCGTCCAGCCCAACGGGCTCACAGGGTCGGGCATGACCTCGCCCGCGTTGGCGCGGGTGTAGAGCGGGAAGCGCTCGTTCACCGGCCAGTCGGTGAGCCATCGATCGGGAAGCACGGCCCCCGTTCTACTCGCGGATCACAGGACGGTCACGACGCCGGTGTTCCCGTCGACGCGCACGCGGTCACCGTCCCGGATCCGCTTCGTCGCACCGGTCGCCGAGATGACGCACGGGATGCCGAGCTCCCGGCTCACGATGACGGCATGGCTGAGCGGCGCGCCGACGTCGACCACCACGGCGGCCGCCGGCACGAACAGCGGTGTCCACGACGGGTCGGTGGCCGGTGCGACGAGCACGTCGCCCGGGCCCAGCGCGGTCGGGTCGTTCGAGTCGAGCACCACGCGGGCGATGCCCTCGGCGACGCCGAGACAGCCCGAGATGCCTTGGATCGACTCGCCGGTCGAGAGCTGATCGAACACGACGGCGTCGCGCCGGACCCAACCGGCCGGGAAGTTCGGGACGCCGTTGAAGACGAACTCGGGCTCGCACGCCGCCAGCTCGTCCCACTGCGCCTTGCGCTCGGCGATGGCCGCCCTGAACGAGCCCGGGTCGGCGAAGAACGCCGGGTACTCGTCGATGAAGATGAACGCGAAGTCCTCGACCTCGTCGAAGTGGCCGCGCTCGACCATCCGGCGACCCAGCTCCCGCATCGGCACCCGGGCTTCCTGGGTGAACCGGATGCAGTTCGTCTTCGTCCGCTCCCGGCCGGGCAGCCACACCGCCGCGCAGGCGTAGGCCATCTCGAACTGCGTCTTGGTGGCCTCGTCGAGACCGGCGGCCTCGAGGATGCCTCGCACCTCGGCCACCGCCTTCTCGCGCTCGACGGCCAGTGTTCGCTGGTGGGGCGCCGGATCGGCGGAGTCGGGGGCGAGCCGCATGCGGTCGATCGCCGAGAGCGCCAACGCGGGGCGCGTCTCCCACGTCGGCCGGGCGGTGTCCCACTCGTTCGGTCCGCGCGAGCCGAAGTCGTACAGGAACCCCTCGAACGCAGCGCGGAACGCCGTGGCGTCGGCCGACGACGAGGCGGCCAGCCGATCGGCAAGACCCTCCACGCCGGCGTCGAACGCCGTGGTGAGCTCGGCCGACGCCCGCACCGAGCGCGACAGGGTCCACATGGCCAGCGACGGCGCCGCCGAGTCGACATCGCCCACCCCCGACATCAGCGGGGTGAGCAGCTCGGGCCGGCCGATGGCCGCGGTCACGGCCGCCAGGACGCCGACGGGCACCGAGGCCGCGTACGTGGTGTGGAGGTGCTGGCCGAACAGGTGGCGGAAGTGCTGGCGGTACAGGGTGATCGTGCGGTCCAGGAGCGCCTCGTCGCTCATCACCGTGAGGTCGGGACGCTCGGCCCGCAGCGTCCTCGTGACCGCGGCGTCCTCGAGCAGCTCGGGCAGCGACTTGGCGGTGAGCACATACCCCATCCAGGCGCCGACCTTCTCGGACAGGTCGGGACGGACGTCGCCGGGCTCCTCCACGTAGGGCGGGATGCCGGGCTGCGCGCCGAAGAACTGGTCGTCCATGGCCTGGGCCGACAGGCCCGGCGCCCGCTCGCCGAACAACCGGATGATCGAGGCGTTGAGGTAGCAGTAGCCGCCGGCCACCCCCAGCACGTCCATCGTCGTCGGCCGGAACTCATCGAGCTCGAACGCGCCCATGCGGACCCACGCGTCGCGCCAACCGAGCTCGGCCCCGTCGAACAGGAACGCCGAGCGGGTGAAGGGGAAGACCGGGTCGGGGAAGACCTCGCCGACGTTGGCCCGCGTGTAGAGCGGGAACCGCGGGCTGGGGTCGACGTCGCACACCCAACGATCGAACGTGATGCCGTTCCCGGCCATGGCTTCCCCCTGGTGCTCGGAGCCCCGGTCTTGCGACGGCCCGGGCGTGACGGCGGACACTATCGGCCCGCCTCGTCCCCCGGTAGCTCCTGATGGGAGAATGCGGAGCGTGACGGACGCTCCCCCCCAGCGACCGCCGACCACGGTCGACGACCGGACGTGGGCGGCGTTCAGCGACGAGGCCCCGTGGGTCCTCGACCGAGACCACATCGTGTGGCTCCCAGGCATGGACGCCCTCCGGGAGCTGGCCCGCGCCGAGGTACCCCGGCTCACCGTGCCCGGCCGGCTCCCACCCGGCCCTCGCGTCGCGCGGGTCACGGCCCGCATCGTGCGCGGGTTGGCACCCTGGTTCGTCGCCAAGAAGCGCGGGAAGTTCGCCACCGACAGCGACCGGCGCGCCGACCTCTCGCGCCGCCTGCGCGAAGCGGCCGAGTCCCTCGGACCGACCTACATCAAGCTCGGCCAGATCATCTCGTCGGGTGAGGGCCTGTTCCCGGCTGAGCTCGTCAACGAGTTCAAGCGCTGCCGCGACCAGGTGCCGGCCGAGGCGTTCGACGTCGTCCAGCGCGTCGTGGAAGAAGAGCTGCGCGCCCCGCTCACCGAGATCTTCGAGCGCTTCGACCGCACCCCGCTCGCCGCCGCCTCCATCGCCCAGGTCCACGCGGCCAAGCTGCGCACCGGCGAGGAGGTCGTCGTCAAGGTCCAGCGCCCGCAGGTGGGCACCCTGGTGCGCGCCGACCTGGGCGCGATGGCCTGGCTGGCGCCGTACCTCGTGGGCCGCATCCCCGTCGCGGCGTTGGCCAACCCGCCCGCGCTCGTGGAGCTGTTCGCCGAGACGATCTCGGAGGAGCTCGACTTCCGCCTCGAGGCCGCCAACATGCTCGACGTGGCCTCGGTGCTGGCCGAGCTCGGCCAGCGCGGCTACGTGGTCCCACGGCCGCACCCGCGTCGCGTGACCCAGCGGGTGCTGGTCATGGAGCGGCTGTCCGGTTTCGCCTTCGACGACGTCGAAGGGCTGAAGGCCGCCGGCATCGACACCCACGAGGTGATCCGCACCGGGATGATCGCCTTCATGGAAGGCGCCATGATCCACGGCATCTTCCACGGCGACCTCCACGGCGGCAACCTCTTCGTGCTGGCCGACGGGCGCACCGCCCTGCTCGACTTCGGCATCACCGCCCGCCTCAGCCCCGCCCGGCGCATCGCGTTCCTCCGCCTGATGATGTCGGGCATCGCCAACGACCAGCGCGGCCAGCTGACGGCCCTGCGCGATCTGGGTGCACTGCCGGCCGACACCGATCTCGACGCGGTGGCGCGCGACCTGCGGCTCGACGAGCCCGTGGTCGACCCCACGACGATGTCGGGCGAGCAGCTCGTCACCGAGGTCCAGCGCGTCGTCAAGGCCTTGCTGGGCTACGGCGCCCGCATGCCCAAGGAGCTGATGCTCTACGTGAAGAACCTCGTGTTCCTCGACGGGGCCATCGCCAAGCTGGCGCCCGATCTCGACCTGCTCGGCGAGATCGCCAGCATCTCGATGCAGTTCGCCCAGCGTCACGGTGAGCGCCTGGCCAACGAGCTCGGGATGGACCAGCAGGTGGAGATCGACATGACCGGGGTGAAGGCCAGCTTCGGCGTCGACGCCTCGGTCGAGACGTTGACCTATCGCGACCTGCAGAAGCGGCGAGAGCTGATCAACAAGCGCATGCGGGACCACGTCCGCAAGTAGCGGTCCCCGCCTCTTCCGGACCACTTCGGTCGGAACGAGCGATCAGCGCTCGTCGGGGCCAGAGGCGGGTCAGTCGGCGTCGGGATTCGTGATCCGGAGCGCGTCGCCGATCTCGAGCGGCGGCGCCGGGCGAGGGGCGGGCGGCTCCACGGCCGGGGGCGCCCCGACGCTGGGCTCCTCGGCGGGCAGCGTCACGGATGCCCACGGGGCGGGCTCACCGACGGGCGCAACGGCGACCGCCGGGTCGAGGCGGTCGGCCGATGCCGCCGCCATCGGTGCGGCGTCGGCCACCGCCGCAGGGCGTGCCACGGCAGCGACGGCGTTCGCGTGTCCCGACCCAGGCACGAGGCCGAGCGAACCGACCATGATGCCGGCGGGCAGGCTCATGCGCTTGCGCGACAGCAACCGGGCGTGGATGCCGGCGGCGTCGGCCGGCGGCAGGCCCACGATGGAAACGAGCCGCTGCTGCAGTTCGCTGTCCTCGAGGTCGAGCGTGTTGGCCAGCGCGTCGACGTCTTCGTGACGGATGTCGAACGCCGAGGTGTCGGGAAGCCCGCGCTGCTGGCGCACGAGCTGCACGTAGGTCGACAGGACGGCCTCGTTGTGGACGTCGGTCACCGAGACGACCGCGCCTCCGACGCGCAGCGAGCGGGCCGCGCGGTCGAACTCGACGGTGTCGCGCGGGGGAAGGAGGTTGCCGACGCCGATCTCGCAGCTCCGGGCGATGGCCACGATCTCGTCGTCGTTCGGGATCTGGGCGCCCCGCTCCCAGCGCTTCACCAGCCGACGCTTCACGCTGGTCCTGGTGGCCAGGTCGTCCTGGGTGAAGCCGGCTGCGCTGCGGGCTTCGGCGACCAGCCACCCGATGCGAGCCGCGGGAATGCCCTGCGTGAGCGAGTACCGTGCGGTCGTCCCTGACATGTCCTCCTCATCGGTCGCACCCGAGCGCCCGTTGACGCCGCGGCGGTCAAGCCCCGATCAAGAACGATGAGCTGGATACGGTACGAATGCGCCTGGTGATCGCCCGCTGCGAGGTCGACTACGTGGGGCGGCTGTCCGCCCACCTTCCCGAGGCCGTGCGGCTGGTGATGGTGAAGGCCGACGGCTGCGTCGCCATCCACGCCGACGGCGGCGCCTACAAGCCGCTCAACTGGATGAACGCACCCAACACCCTCGTGGAGGGTGACGGGGTGTGGACGGTCACGAACGCGAAGGACGAGACGATCACCATCACGTTCCACGAGGTCCTCTCGGACGTCGCCCACCAGATGGGCATCGACCCCGGCCTGCGCAAGGACGGCGTGGAGGCACACCTCCAGGAGCTGCTGGCGGCCTCACCCCAGGTGCTCGGCGACGGCATGATCCTGGTGCGGCGCGAGTACCCGACCGACATCGGCCCGGTGGATCTGCTCTGCCGCGACGCCGACGGCGCGGTGGTGGCGGTGGAGGTGAAGCGACGCGGCGACATCGACGGCGTGGAGCAGCTGACGCGCTACATCGAACGGCTGTCCCTCGACTCGACGCTCACGCCGCTCAAGGGACTCTTCGTGGCCCAGGAAGTGAAGCCGCAAGCGCGTCGTCTCGCCGAGTCGCGCGGCTTCAAGGTCGTGGTCGTGGACTACGAGCACCTGAAGGGCACCAAGGTCGCCGACCTGACGCTGTTCGACTTCTGACGGGCCGACTCAGCCGGACCGCAGTCGCGCTTCCTTTCAGCAGGTGGAAGGAGATGCGACTGCGTCGGGCGCGCGTCGACCGACGCCCGCGTGCCGGGGGCTACAGCCCGTAGCGCTTCTGTTCCTTGGGGTCGTCCCAGTCGATGGGCGAACCCGTCTGGAGCTGGCGGTTCATGCTGGCCTGGTCGCGGTCGCCACGCACCAGGAACGCCTCCTCGTACGTGACGCGACCGCGGTGGATCTGGCCGAACCGGTCGTGCGCCGTGTAGTCGACGCCTTCGCCGCGACTGGCGGCCTTGGTCGTGCCCCTGGCCTTCTTGGTGGCCGCACCGGCCGGCTTGGGCTCGTCGCTCGACCGGGCGTTGGCCAGCAGTTCGTCGACATCGACGTCCTTGGCGAACAGGCTGGTGAACTGCTTCAGCTCCATGGCCACCGGCCACCGCGACCCGTCCGGCCCGTAGACGACGAGGTTGACGATGTCGATCTTCGTGGGCTGGAGCTTGTCGAGCTCGTCGGCCGCCACGTCGAGCACCACCGCCTGCGAGATGGCCGGGTGGCTCTGGACGATGACCCGACCACCCTGACCCTCGGGGATCTCCCGACCGGTGAGGTCACTGATCGTCAGCTGCTTGATCGCCACGTTCCACGCCTCCAAAGGCCGAAGCCCAATGGTACAAGCAGGCAGCGGGTGTTTCGGCGTCCGCTCAGTCGCGGCGGGCCCGCCAGCGGGCGAGCGCACGCGCCGGGAGCTCCCGCGGGTCCGGCAGGCCGTAGCCGCGGCGCACCATCTTCTCCTTCGAGGCAGTGAACGGCGGGTACAGGAGAGCCGGGTCCATGCGGGTGCCACGCGCATACACGCCGCGACGATGGCTGAAGGTCTCGAAACCCCAACGACCGTGGTAGGCACCCATGCCGCTCGGTCCCACGCCGCCGAAGGGCAGGTGCGGGTTGGCCACGTGGAAGAGCGTGCCGTTCACGGTTACGCCGCCCGACGACGTGGCGCCGACGACGCGCTGCACCTCGTCGTCGTCCTCCGAGAACACGTAGAGCGCCAACGGCTTGTCGCCCCGGTTGACGATGGCCAGCGCTTCGTCGAGCGAGTCGACGGCGATGACGGGCAGGATCGGCCCGAAGATCTCCTCGCCCATGGCCGCCGAATCGAGCGACACGCCGGTCAGCACCGTGGGGGCCACGTAGCGGGCCTCGACGTCGACGACGCCCCCGAAGGCCACGCGGGCTCCGTCGTCGAGCATGCGCGACAGCCGTTCGACGTGGTGGGCCGAGACGATGCGCCCGTAGTCGGGGCTCGTACGCGGGTTGTCGCCGTACATCTCCTGGACGGCGACTCCGATCAGGCGCACGAGCTCGTCGTGTACCGATCGCTCGACGAGCACGTGGTCGGGGGCGACGCAGGTCTGGCCGGCGTTGGCGAACTTGCCGAAGGCGATGCGACGGGCGGCGACGTCGAGCTTGGCGTTACGCGACACGATGGCCGGGCTCTTACCGCCGAGCTCGAGCGTGACGGGTGTGAGGAACTCGGCCGCAGCGCGCATGACGAGGCGGCCGACGCGGCCATTGCCCGTGTAGAAGATGTGGTCGAAGGGCTGGGCCAGCAGTTCCGTCGTCTCCGACACGCCGCCGAGGACCGTGACGATCGCCGGGTCGTCGACCTCGTCCAGGAGCGTGGCCACGACGGCTGCGGTGGCCGGGGCCAGCTCGCTCGGCTTTGCCACCACGCCGTTGCCGGCGGAGACGGCGGCGAGCACGGGCGCCATCAGCAGCTGGAACGGGTAGTTCCACGGAGCGATCACGCACACCAACCCGAGCGGCTCGTGCACGACGTGCGACGAGCCCGGCTGCAGCGCGAGCGGCGTCGCGACCCGCTCGGGCTTCGCCCACGAGTCGAGGTGGTCGAGCGTCAGGTCGACCTCGTTGAGGCAGAAGCCCACCTCGGTCGTGAACGCCTCGAGCGGGGCCTTGCCCAGATCGGCCGCCAGCGCGGCCAGGATGGCCGGCTCGTGGCGCACGATGAGCTCGCGGAGGCGCCGGAGCGTGGCCCGACGCCACGCCACGGGCTTCGTCCGACCGGTGGCCACGGCGGCTCTGGCCCCGTTCACGATGCCGGCCACCTCGCCGACCGGGGTGGTGACGGGCGCGTGCTCGGTGAGGGTCATGCGAGCCAGGTTACCCAGTGGTAGTCGGTGCCAACCGCGCGGCCATCACGGATCCATCACAACCCGGCGCGCACGATTCGGCCATGTTCTTCCGACGCCGCCCACTCCTGGCCCGCCGTCCCCTGCTCCCTTTCGTGGCCGCCCCACTGCTGCGCCCGGCCGTGCGCCGTCGCCGCCTGCGCCGCCGGTTGCTCCGCCGCTCCTGACCGGGCCAGCCTCTTCGATCTGTACGGCTCCTACTTCTGGTTCTGTGGCCAGCTGCCGGGGCGGCCGTCCATGCCGGCGTTCCCACGGGCCTGGCCGAGGAGCTCGGCCACGACCGGGCCGAGCTTGGTCGGATCGTCGAGCGGCGCGTGGCTCGGGCCGCGCGTCCAGCCCTCGGCGATGGCCAGCGTCTGACCCGAGGCCTCGAACACGCGACCCGTCACGCCGGCCGACTCCTCCGACGCGAGCCACGTGACGATGGGGGCGATCCACATGGGCGAGCGCATCTCGCGCTCGGCGTCGGTCTCCGGGGCCGGGCCCAGGCCTTCGGTCATGCGGGTGAGCGCCACCGGGGCGACGGCGTTCACGGTCACGTTGTACCGGGCGAGCTCCATCGAGGCGACGATGGTGAAGGCGGCGATGCCGGCTTTGGCGGCCGCGTAGTTCGTCTGGCCGGGGTTGCCGTAGATGCCCGACACGCTGGTGGTGTTGATGATGCGGCCCGACACGGGCTTGCCCTGCTTGGCCTGCTCGCGCCAGTACGCGGCGGCCCAGCGGGCGGGTCCGAAGGTGCCCTTCAGGTGCACCTTGATGACCGCGTCCCACTCGTCCTCGGTCATGTTCGTCAACATCCGGTCCCGCAGGATGCCGGCGTTGTTGACGATGGCGTGGAGGTCGCCGAACGTCTCGACAGCGGTGTTGATGAGGCGCTGAGCGCCCTCCCACGACGAGATGTCGTCGCCGTTGGCGACCGCCTGGCCGCCCATGCCCTTGATCTCCTCGACGACCTGCTGGGCCGGCGACAGGTCGCCACCCGAACCATCGACGTTGCCGCCGAGGTCGTTGACCACGACCTTGGCCCCCTGCCGGGCCAGGCTCAGCGCGTGCTCGCGCCCGATGCCGCGCCCGGCACCCGTCACCACCGCCACCCGTCCTTCGCACAACCCGCTCATCGGTCCCCCTTCGGTCCAACCCGGTGTCTTCGGGGCGTCACCGTACCCATCGGTACGGCCGTGCGCCCAACGGACGCGGCCTGTCAGGCCCGGCTCAAGATCCGGCCGCCGGTGCCGATGACGTAGGCATGGGAGCACCTCCGGCCCGGCTCGCCGCGCCCACACTGGTCGTCATCCGGTCCAACGGCGAACCGGTGGACCGCACCGCCCGGGCGGTCGAGGCGGCCCTCGGTCGGGCCGACCGGGTCGTCGTCGCCCGGCCGTCGGGTACGGCGGCACCGGCTCCGACTGCGGCCCTTCGGCGCCTGCGGGCCGAACGGCACGAGGAGTGCGACTTGCCGGCCATCGTGCGCGAGCACGCCGCGCTGGGCGGGGCGTGCGTCGTCCTCACCGATGGCGCCTACGGCGTCGACAAGCGGTGGCTGGCCGACCTGGCCGCCGCCGCCGTGGCCAGCGACGCCGCGGTCGTGGCCGCCACCAACGCCGCACCCTGGCCCTCGTGCCCGATGGACCTGCCCGACGCCCGCGCCAACCGGAACGACTGGCGGGACTTCGGCCGATCGCTGCACGGCCGCCCAACGGCGCCGGTGTCGGACGCGTCCGAGATCGCCGGCCCGGCGGTGGCCCTCGGCCCTGCCGCGGTGGCCGCCCTCTGGACGCAGGACGGGGCGGTGCCCGTCGACCTGGCGCCCGCCGCGCTGGCGGGAGCGACGGCGAGCGCCGGCCTGCTCGTGCACCGGGCCGACGGCGTGTACGTGCACGACGCCCACGCGGTCGTGCTCCTGTCCGCCTGCCTCATCGTGAAGGACGAGATCGAGAACCTCACCCGGTGCCTCGGCAGCCTGCTGCCGGTCGTCGACGAGATCGTCGTGTACGACACCGGGTCGACCGATGGCTCGATCGACCTGGCCCGCTAGCTGGGCGCCGTCGTGATCGAGGGCACCTGGGACGACGACTTCTCGAAGGCCCGCAACGCCGCCCGAGCTCACTGCCGGGGCACGTGGCTGCTCCACGTCGACGCCGACGAGGAGATCGAGGACCCCCTCACCGCCCGAGACCTCCGCACCGTCCTGGACCGTGACCTCCCGGTCGACCTCCTGGCGCTGCCACTGCACAACATGATGGGCACCGAGCTGGCCCCGGTGCGCGCCGCCAACCCGCACTGGGTGCCTCGCATCCTGCACCGCAGGCGGTGCCGGTGGACCGGGGCGCTGCACGAACACCCGATGCCCGTGCTCGGCGGCACGCCTCGCGCCGTGCGCGCCCCCAGCGGGATCTCGCTCGTGCACTACGGCTACCTCGACGAGGTGATGGTGCGACGCGGCAAGGCGGACCGCAACGCCCACATCGCCGAGCACAAGCTCGACGAGGTCGCCGATGCGGGACGGACCCACTTCGACCGGGCGCGGACCCACGTGATGAACGACCGCCTCGCCGACGCGCTCGAGGAGTACCGCGCCGCCGCCGACGACCAGAGCGCGAGCCCCGTGCACCGCCGGTGCGCCCTGGAGCAGGCCGCCACCGTGCTGTTGAACATCGGCCGTCCCCACGAGGCCGACGACTGGATCACACGACGTGAGGTGATTCCCGCCGCGCCCGGTGTGGGTCGGTGGTTGCGCGCCCGCCAGGCCATCGACCTCGGCGAGCACGGCCAGGCACTCGAGCTGCTCGACGGCATCCACGACTACACGGACAACTTCTCGACCAATGGTCCGGATGGCGTCCACTTCATGCGCGCCCAGGCCCGCCTCGGACTCGGCGAGGACGCCGCGGCCGGCGCCGAGCTGGTCGCCGCCATCGAGTGCAACCCGACGTACGACCAGGCCTGGCTCCTGCTGGTCCGCCACGCCGAGCGTTGGCCCGACGCCATCACCGCGTCGGCCCGCCTTCTCCGTCGCGAGCAGCTGAAGCTGCTGGCGGCACGGCTCCTCTCCGCGCCGACCAACGCGGCCGGGGTCGTGGCCGAGGCGGTGTGGACCGCTCACCCGGGCGCCCCCGCGCTGCTCGCGCTGGCGATCGAGCTCGCGCCCCAGCTCGAGCTCGAGGACGCCGCGCGCTGGGCCGTCCGGTTGCGCGCCGCGGGCCAGCAGCGACGCTGCCCTCTCACGGCCATCGCCACCAACGAACAAGCGCCGGTCGTCCTTCGGCTCCAGGCGGCCTATCTCGGCACGGAGCTGTTCGACGACCACGACCTGGCCGCCATGCAGGCGGACCTCGCCGCCCTGCTGCCCACTGGCTGAACGCGTCCGGTCCTCCGGGAGCGGACATGAGGCAAGGACCTCTCAAGTCCTGTCACGTGCTGCCGATGAAGCCTCTATGGCAGACCTGTTCGAACCAGCGGCGCCAACACCACGAGCCGTGGACCGGCCGGGCCGATCCACCCCCGCTCTGACCATCATCGTGCCCACCTACAACCGGGCCGACGTCCTCGTGAAGGCGCTCGAGCACGTCGCGGCGCAGAC